>JAHEJF010000327.1 GCA_024639025.1 Ahrensia sp.
GGCTGGACCAGCTCGCTTGGACTTAATTTATGACAATTTTATCTAATTCCATAGCCAAAATAAATGCAAACTAACTTATGGTTAACCATACCGGGCACGATGTCGGCATTGCTTACACGCACCAGCAATTTGGGTATCGACAGGACAATCATGGCCGCGATCATCGATTCCCTCGATGAAGGGCTCGTCAAAGTCTCATGCTAAGGACAATGCGCGCTCTCCATTGACGTCCTTGATGTGGGTCGGCAGACCAATTTTTGCCAACAGGCCCAGAAACGGCTTCGGATCGAGGTCTTCCACATTGGCCATTTCTCCAATGTCCCATGTTCCGTCTGCAATCAGCATGGCTGCCGCAACCGGAGGCACGCCGGCAGTGTAAGAAATGCCTTGGCTTCCAACCTCATTATAGGCTTCCTTGTGATCAGCAACATTGTAGATGAACACTTCCGCCGGTTTGCCATCCTTCGTGCCCCTGACGAAATCGCCTATGCAGGTTTTTCCCACATAGTCCGGCGCCAGGCTTGATGGATCGGGCAGCACGGCCTTGACCACCTTGAGCGGAATGACTTCCAATCCTTCGGCTGTCTTGACCGGCTGCTCAGACAGCAATCCCAGATTGTTCAACACCGTGAACACATTGATATAGTGGTCGCCAAAACCCATCCAGAAACGTACATCGGCTTCGGGATATCGGTTCGCCAACGAATGAACCTCGTCATGCCCGGTCATATAGGCTTTCTGCTTGCCGACCACGGGCAAATCATATTCCTTGCCGATCTCAAACATTTTATTGGATTGCCAGGCCCCATTCTGCCAGCTGTAGACTGTACCGGTAAATTCCCTGAAATTGATCTCTGGATCGAAATTGGTTGAAAACCACCGCCCGTGCGAGCCGGCATTGATATCAACAATATCAATGCTTTCGACAGTATCGAGATACTCGTCGGCAGCAAGTCGCGCATAGGCATTCACAACGCCGGGATCAAAACCCACACCCAGTATGGCTGTCACGCCAGCATCCTTGCAGGCCTGGCGCCGCTTCCATTCGTAATTGGCGTACCAAGGCGGCGTTTCACAAATCTTGTCCGGCTCCTCGTGAATGGCTGTATCCATGTAAGCGGCACCTGTTTGGATGCAGGCTTCAAGCACGCTCATATTCACAAAGGGCGAACCGACATTGATGACGATTTGAACCTGCGTCGACTTGATCAAGGCCGATACTGCGGCAACATCAGTTGCATCGAGTGCGTGCGTGTCAAACACGCCGTCCACCTTCATGGCAGACTTGTCGTGCACGGATTGTACAATCGCATCGCATTTCGAGGCCGTCCGACTGGCAATATGAAGATCACCCAGCACATCGTTGTTTTGCGCACATTTGTGTGCCACCACCTGTGCAACGCCGCCAGCGCCTACAATCAGTACGTTTTTCTTCATGCCTCAATCGCTCCCATTTCGAACTCCTATGGATCAGCCATGGCTGCTGACAAATTCATCATAACCGAACTCACGAGCAAGTCGCAGTGCACCATCTTCCTCGCGGATGACGATGGACGGCATCTTGACCCCGTTGAACCAGTTTTTCTTCACAAGCGTGTATCCGGCGGCATCTTCTATCGAAAGCCGGTCTCCGATTTTCAAGGGCTCGGGAAATGAGAACTCGCCAAAAATATCACCTGCCAAACAGGATTTTCCGCAAATCTGGTAACGATGCTTACCACGCGTGTTCATCTTTCCGCTTTCGCGATAGACCAGAAGATCAAGCATATGCGCTTCAACCGAGCTGTCGACAATGGCCAGGCTTTTTTCGTTTTCCAGCAAATCAAGGACCGTAACTTCCAGACTGGCAGTGCCTGTAATTGCGGCCTCGCCAGGTTCGAGATAGACCTGCACATCAAACCTTTTGGCAAAAGATTTCAACCGGTCCGCAAGTTGGTCCAGCGGATAATTCGCGCCCGTAAAATGAATACCGCCGCCCAGACTAACCCATTCAAGTTTGGCAAGAAATTCGCCAAAATCGTTTTCGATCCGACCCAATTGATCGGAGAATTGATCAAAATCTTCATTCTCGCAATTGTAATGGATCATGACCCCTGAAATCTGGTCAGCAACGCCATGGAGCTTGTCGATGTCCCATTCGCCGAGCCTGCTGAATTTGCGCGCCGGGTCTGCCAAGTCAAAATCCGAGGTGGAGAAACCCGGGTTGAGCCGTAGCCCCCTTTTAATGCCCTTCGATCTGTCGTCGAACCGCACCAACTGGCTGATCGAGTTAAAAATGATCTTGTCGGCATAACCAACAGCCTCATCTATCTCGTTATCCGACCAGGCAACTGAATAGGCATGCGCTTCCTTGCCAAATTTTTCACGACCCAAGCGAAGCTCGAACAGACTGCTGGAGGTGATGCCGTCCATGTGATCTCGCATTACGTCGAACACCGGCCAGGTTGCAAAGCACTTGAGCGCAAGCAGGCATTTTGCACCCGAAGCCGCGCGCAACTGGTCCATTTTTGCCATGTTGGCGGCAATAAGCTTCTTGTCGATTAGATAATAGGGCGTCTGCATGTGTTTGTATTACTGAAATTGCGCCAAAGGACAATCAGTCATCCATTGCTTCGAGTTCATCGATGACGCCTTCAATAACGCCCAGCCCTTTTTTCCAAAAATCAGGATCGGTGGCATCAAGCCCGAACGGCGCCAACAGTTCGGAATGATGCTTGGTACCCCCAGCCCTGAGCATATCCATGTATTTTTGCTGAAAACCGCTTTCGGAATTTTGATAGACCGCATAGAGCGAGTTCACCAGGCAGTCGCCAAACGCGTACGCATAGACATAGAACGGCGAATGAATGAAGTGGGGAATATAGGCCCAGAAATTCTCATAGCCCGGATTGAGCTCAACCGCCGGCCCTAAGCTTTCCGATTGGACTTCCATCCACATCTGGCCCAATTGCTCAGCGGTTATTTCGCCATTGCGTCGCTCCTCATGAACCCTGCGTTCAAACTGGTAGAATGCGATCTGACGTACGACCGTATTGATCATGTCCTCGGCCTTTTGCGCAAGCATGGCTTTGCGTTCGCGTCGGTCATCTGCCTTGTCGAGCATCGATCTGAATGTCAGCATCTCGCCGAAAACCGAAGCTGTTTCAGCCAATGTTAAGGGAGTTGACGCCATCAACGTACCCTGCTCACCGGCCAAGACCTGATGCACACCATGACCAAGTTCATGTGCCAATGTCATTACATCGCGGGGCTTGCCCAGATAATTGAGCAAGACATAGGGATGCGCTGAAGGGACGGTCGGATGGGCAAATGCGCCGGGAGCCTTGCCCTCGCGTGCCGGTGCATCAATCCAGTTTTCATCAAAGAATTTGCGTGCAATATCAGCCATTTCCGGCAGGAATCCATGATAGGCAGAAAGAACCGTGTTCTTGGCATCGTGCCAGCCAACCAATGCATCAGGTGTTTCCAGCAAGGGCGCGTTGCGATCCCAGGCTTGCAATTTGTCCATGCCAAGCCACTTGGCTTTCATGGCATAATAACGGTGAGAGATGCGCGGATAGCTTTCGCGCACAGCT
>JAHEJF010000328.1 GCA_024639025.1 Ahrensia sp.
CGGGCTTGTACGCGGACCGCCACAATCTTGCCGATCCTTTGGCAAAGGGTGGGCGATGTGATTCGTTACCCAGAGGGACAAGATGCGTATATTGGTGATTTTGATGATGGTGCTCGCGGTTTCTGCTTGTGCGAACACCATTCGCGGTGTTGGCAAAGATCTTCGGCAGACCGGCGACGCAATCAGCGACCAGTTCTAGCAACACACTTATTTGTGCAGCTTTCGGAGACTGACCCGATGCTTATGCGGGTGCAGCCTGATTATGCTTGCGTTTCATGTAATCCTTGGCCGTCTCTACAGCCACCGCCGCATCGCGGCAGTAGGCATCGGCGCCAATTGCCTTGCCGAATTCATCGTTGAGCGGCGCACCACCAACCAGGACGATGTAGTCGTCGCGAATGCCTTTTTCCTTCAACGTGTCGATCACAACTTTCATATATGGCATGGTCGTAGTCAAAAGAGCGGACATGCCCAAAATATCCGGTTGTTCCTTTTCGATGGCCTCAAGGTAGTTCTCGACCGGATTGTTGATGCCCAGATCGACGACGTCGAACCCTGCACCTTCCATCATCATACCCACGAGGTTTTTGCCGATATCGTGAATGTCGCCTTTGACCGTGCCAATCACCATTTTTCCGAGTTTTGGTGCTCCTGTTTCTGCAAGAAGCGGGCGCAAAATGGACATTCCAGCTTTCATCGCATTAGCTGACAACAACACTTCGGGCACGAACAGAATGCCGTCGCGAAAATCCTCGCCGACAATGCGCATACCCTCAACTAGCGCTTTGGTCAGAACGTCATAAGGCGCCCAGCCACGTCCCAGAAGAATTTCAGTGCCCTCGGTGATTTCTTCTTTCAGGCCATCATAGAGATCGTCATGCATTTGTTGCACGAGTTCATCGTCAGATAGTTCGGCGAGTATGATATCGTCTTCGTCAGCCATGGGCGATCTCCCAACTAAAGCATCATTGGTCTTTAGTCCTTATAGTCAAATGGTAGACGACGTAAATTCATTTCCTATGGTTTTTTCGCGACTTAACGGGGGAGAAAAGCGACATTGCCAGAATGAGATCGTGTCGCAATTACCTTTAACTGTCGTCGAGAAGCCAACTCACGGCGCGAATTGAATTGTAAATTTTGCAGCGGATGCAAATAGTGTGTTTGCAAAGACTGGATGCAGTGCCTGGTTCAGGGCTGGGAGGATGTTCATGAGTGAAATTGATAGCGCGGATGACACACCGCTGGAACAGCCGGACATAGGAACAGAAGTGCATGCACCTGCCCGCGCCAGAGTGCGCTCTGCCGGGCGTGGCCGTGGTGGCGCAGCTGCCCGAAGGGCTGCACGAGCCGATACCAGCGTTGCTCAACTTCCTTATATCCGGCGCAAGATTTCGACATTCGACATTCTCGATGACGAGGCCATGCAAATCATTGAAAACAATGCTGACACAGTGCTTGAGGAAATCGGCGTTGCCTTTCGCGATGATGCCGAAGCGCTTTCAATGTGGAAAGAAGCTGGTGCGGACGTCAAGGGCGAACGAGTGCATTTTCCAAAGGGGCTTTGCCGCGCCTTGATGAAAACTGCGCCGCAGCAATTCACTCAACATGCGCGCAATGCCGATCGCAATGTTGAAATTGGCGGCAACAATACCGTTTTTGCCCCCGTTTACGGACCACCGTTCGTGCGTGGCCTGGACGGCGAGCGCCGATATGGCACGATCGAGGATTTTCAGAACCTTGTAAAGATGGCTTACATGGCGCCGGCGATGCACCACAGCGGCGGCACGATTTGCGAGCCCTCCGATATTCCCGTCAACAAGCGGCATCTGGACATGTTGATGGCGCATATGAGCCTGTCGGACAAACCCTATATGGGCTCGGTCACCGCTCCTGAACGGGCGAAGGACACCGTGGAAATGTCCAAGATCCTTTTCGGTGATGATTTTGTCGACAACAACTGTGTCGTTACCTCGCTTATCAATATCAACTCCCCCTTGGTGATGGACGATACCATGCTGGGCGCACTGAAGGTCTATGCACGCGCAGGCCAGGCTTGCATTATCTCTCCGTTTATCGTGGGCGGCGCCATGTCGCCGGTGACCGTAGCGGGGACATTGACACAAGTTCTGGCCGAAGCGCAGGCTGCGCTTGCATTCAGCCAGCTTTGTCGTCCAGGTGCGCCGGTGATTTTTGGTACATTTGCGACGTCAATTTCGATGCAGACCGGCGCGCCCGCCTTTGGCACGCCTGAGCCCAGCCAAGTGCTTTATGGAGCAGCGCAATTTGCGCGCAAATACAAACTGCCATTCCGCTCCGGCGGCTCGCTCACCGGTGCAAAAATGCCCGATGCACAGGCGGCCTATGACAGCGCGAACACGCTCAACGCCACCTTGCTGGGTGGTGTGAACTTCTCTTTGCATGCGGCGGGCTGGCTTGAAGGCGGTCTGGTCAGTTCATTTGAAAAATTTGTCATGGATTGCGACCAATTGGCGGCTCAGCAGAAGATGGCCGAGGGCGTGGCGGTTGATGAAAATGGTCAGGCGATGGATGCCATCCGCGAGATCATCGAGAAAGAACAAACGCACTATTTGGGCACCGAGCACACACAGAACAATTTCAAGACCGCGTTTTATGCTTCCACCGTTGCAGACAATAACTCATTCGAGCAATGGGAGGCCGAAGGCAGCAAATGGGCCAATGAAAGGGCGCGAGCCACTGCGGAACAGTGGATTAAAAACCATCAGGCTCCAACCATGGATGAGGGCAAGCGCGAAGCGCTGGAAGCATTTGTGGCGCAGAAGAAGGATTCCATGCCCGACGCTTTCACTTGAGAAGGTCCCGCTGAAGCCAGGGAGACAGGTGCCTTGATCAAGATCTCGCGGATCATTTACGATGAGGTCTGGCGCGGTCGATGATTTGCTGACTACGAACTTGGCAGTGAAAGTAGTCCGGATTTTACCCGGCGTTTCAAGTGTATGTCGATCGCCTTTGGCTGGTTACAGCCTTCGAACCGGGCTTCGCACGTATCGCGCAGAACAGCCAGGTCTTCAAACATGGGTGTCAGGGGAACGCCAATGGATTGCAGGAAGCTCACGCCCAGGAAGCCGATATCCAATTCGTCCCAGTTGAGAAACCTGGTATCAATGTCGAAATTGTGAGCGTGCACTGTGTAGTGGGTCTTGTAAGCCTTTGAGTCGGGATCAACCAGGCTATTGCCGCCGGCCAACTCATTTGCCAGCTCAAGCGTTGCCAGTGATTGATGGTCGCCAAATTCCAGAACCACGAATGGGCGGTTTGGTTGCAGTTTTTTGCGCTGCTCCAAGAAGGCATGGAAGTCGTTTTGCGCAATGTAGACCCGCCGAACATATTCGTTCAGTGCGGGATCTTCCGAATAGGCTTCTTCTTGAAACCTGATGTGGTCTTCTTTTTTCTTTTTGAACGGAGAATGCGCAAACATTGTCTGGATTTCCAAGAACAATGGGCGTCCATCATTCTCCAGATGATCCTCAATCAGGCTGTTTGCCGCTTCATAATAAAAAGTATCCCGGTGCCTGAAATGCGTGGCACCG
>JAHEJF010000329.1 GCA_024639025.1 Ahrensia sp.
CCGCCGGAGTAATTGTAACGGCGCAGTTCCGGCAGCGCCACTTGCCCCATGGTTGCAGCGGTCGCAAGCGACGAGCCTGTGATCGCACCAAAACCCGCGCAACCACCGACTGCAGCCATGGCGATACCGCCGCGATGATGCCCCAGCCACACATTGGCGGCCCGGAACAGGGCCTGGCTAAGACCAGCCTTGGAAGCAAATTGACCCATCAAGATAAACAGCGGCACGACCGATAGATTATCGCTGGTGAACACCCAATACGTCTGGGTCTTCAAAAAGCTCATCAGCGCAACAGGACCTGCGATCGTGTAGTATCCAGCCAGCCCGACACTCAGCATGGCTATCGCAATAGGAATACGAAACGCCAGAAGCACCAGCATTATCGCAAACCCGAACAGGCCTATTTGTAGCGAACTCATTGCCACCAATTCCCCAATTGCATGATGATCACGCTAGAGCCTTTCGCCCGGCCCCGTTTTTATTTTGGATCCAGAAAACGATTCTGCTTTATTTCCTCGAAGCTGCGCCAGATTGTGTACAAGATGACCAGTGATAAAAACCCCATCAACAACACCGAAACCGGAAAGGTTGTCCATCGCGGAAAATTAATCGTCATCGACTTTTCATTATTCGTATACATGTCGAAGCCGCCATAGATCATCCGCCAGGTCAGCAGCGATGCGATAATGAAAAATGCGATATTGCCAATCAAATCGCACAGCACCTTGAAGCGCAGCGGCGCTTTGGCCATGAAAAAATCCACCAGCACATTTCCGCGGATGATCTGGCAATAGGGCAGCATCGCAAACACACAAATTCCTGTGCCAATCGCCACGAGCTCGAAGTCTCCTGGAACCGGGGCGCTGAAAGCAGAACGGCCGATAACACTCACGGTGACCAGCGCAGCAACCGCGCACAACAATATGCCGCCGCAAATCGCCAACACACGAGAGATTGCGAACAAGATACGGCCCGCCGGATCAGCGGGCCGCACAATAGTGGATGTGGGTTCGTCCATGGATTTATTCCAGATGAATAGGCTTCAAACCTGTTCAACACTAAAGAACAATCGAAACGGAATGCAGAAGCATCACCAGGCGATCCCTCAAGGACCGCCTGGTTGCGCAAACCATTCTATTTCGAATATTTGTCGATCAGCTTGCGAGCGTCGGCCAGCATGGCCGGGCCGTCAAGACCGACTTTCTTCACCTCTTGGAACCATTTGTCGAAAACTGGCTTGGATGCGGCTTTGATCTTGGCCACTTCCGCTTCCGGGATAACAAAGAACTTGTTCTTCTTGCGCTTCTTCACCTGCGCCAGGCCAGGCTTTTCAATATCACGCCAGTTTTGACCAGCCCATTTGGCGATGTTGCGGCCCGAATGATCGTCGATCACTTTCTTCAGATCAGCCGGCAGCTTGGCATAGGCCTGCTTGTTCATCAGGAACGTGAACACGTTTGTGCCAAGGCGCGGCTGCGCTCCAGCCAGCGTAGTGAAATTGCTGACCAGATCAGGTGTTTTCACGGCCGGAGCGATTTCATATGGCAGAGTCACACCATCAATAACACCCTTCGACAAAGCGGCAGGAATACGCGGCAGAGGCATGCCGATACCAGTTGCCCCCAGTGCGCCTAACAGCCAGACACCGGCACGCGAAGCAGCACGGATCTTCATGCCTTTCAGGTCTGCCATCGTTTTTACCGGTTTCTTGGTCTGGAAAAAGAATCCTTCATGCACATGCACCAGCAGCGGATGATACGGTGACAAATCTTTCTGCAGGTACTTGTCCTGGTAATCCTGGAGGGCAAGCGTGGAAGACAACGCATCTTTGTGAACGAACGGCAGTTCAAATGGCTCAACACTTGGCATACGGCCCGGTGTAAACCCTGGCAGTGTCCACACGATGTCGACAACACCGTCTTTTACCTGATCGAGCAACTGGGTTGGCTTTCCGCCAAGCTGCATGGACCAAAATCCCTGGATTTTCAGCTTGCCTTTGGACGCCGCCTCAACTTTCTTGATCCACGGAATCAAGAAGGTCTTTGGCGGGTTTGAGACAGGCGGCACAAAGGTCGTCAATTTCAGTGTCACAGTCTGCGCGCTAGCTGCCCCCGGCAGTGCAAATGCGCTCAGCGCGACAGCGCTGGCCAATAGTGTTTTTGTGAATGCTGACATGGAATCCCTCCGGTATTTTTCAGCTTTTTGATTCTTATCCGGTGACTGTACTATCCCCAGGACAACTCGCATCACGGCGACCATACCGGCAGCAGAGCTGCGCCACAAGCAGCGTTTCGTACCACTTTGGGCGTTTTAGGGCGAAATGCCTCAGTTCACCTCCAGAAATTGCGTTAAATCAATCGACCTGAAGCCTTTAACCATTTCGGTGCTCAAAAAACCGGCAGCAAGACCAATTTCGCGGTAATCGTAAACCAAACGGCGGCCCGAAGACCGCCGTTCAACCCTGTGAAACAAGATCAGGTTTGTTTATTTCTTGGAATATTTGGCGATAAGCGCGCGCGCATCCTTAAGCATGCCTGGCCCATCCGCACCGATTTTCTTCATCTCGGCCATCCATTGTGCAATCACCGGCTCAGCAGCCTTTTTGATCTTGGCTGTCTCGGCGGGCGACATCACGTGGAATTTGTTCTTCTTGCGTTTCTTGACCGCAGCAATGCCCGGCTTCTCAATTTCGATCCAGTTCTCACCCGCCCATTTGGCGATATTCTTGCCGGAATGATCGTCAATGACTTTCTTAAGGTCAGCCGGCAGCTTGGCATAACTGTTCTTGTTCATCAGGAAGGCAAAGATATTGGTGCCCAGGCGCGGCTGCTCGCCGGAGACGGTGGTATAATTGCTGACCAGATCAGGCACCTTGATCGCTGGCACGATCTCGTAAGTCACGGTCACCCCGCCAATAACACCCTTCGACAAAGCCGCCGGGATACGCGGCAATGGCATTCCAACGCCCGTTGCGCCAATCGCATTCAGCAACCAGACACCAGCGCGCGAGGCTGCTCGGATTTTCATGCCCTTGAGATCGGCAACTGTCTTGACCGGTTTTTTCGTCATGAACAGAAAACCTTCATGAGCGTGAATCAAGAGCGGATGATAATCCTTCAGATCCGGCCCCATCCATTTGGCCTGATAATCCTGAATGGCCAATGTGGTTGAGAGCGCATCACGATGCACGAACGGTAGTTCGAAAGGTTCCGAGCGCGGCATCCGCCCCGGCGTAAACCCAGGCAATGTCCAGACAATATCGACAACGCCATCCTTGACCTGATCCATCAATTGCGGTGCCTTGCCGCCCAGTTGCATCGACCAATAGCCCTGAATTTTAAGCTTGCCCTTGGAGGCCGCCTCAACCTTTTTCGCCCACGGAATAAGGAACGTTTTCACCGGATTGGAAATCGGCGGCACAAACGTCATCATTTTGAGAGTGACAGTTTGAGCAACAGCCGGCGCGCCGAACGCTCCCGCTGCAAGAATAGCCCCGCCCGTTACAATACTTTTCCTTAGGATCGACATCGCTTCCTCCCGAATTTGAAACTACTCACCAATTATAGG
>JAHEJF010000016.1:0-9116 GCA_024639025.1 Ahrensia sp.
GGAATTCTTTGATGGAAGTGTTCCGCAACAAGCCGTAACTGGTCACTGGATTTTGGTGCTTCAATGAACAGCACGTCAGCGCCAGCTTGGGCATATGCATCTGCGCGCTCCAGTGCGGCATCCAATCCTTCAACGGCAATTGCGTCAGTGCGTGCTATAATGAGGGTTTCGTCAGTGTGACGCGCATCGGCCATGGCTGCGATTTTGCCAACCATTTCACCTTGATTGATCAGCGATTTGTCAGCCAGGTGGCCACAACGCTTGGGAAAAGTTTGATCTTCAATTTGCAACGCATTGGCGCCTGCGCGTTCGTATAGCCGCATGGTTCGCTGGGCATTCAATGCATTGCCAAAGCCTGTATCTGCATCGACTATGACAGGAAGATCGACGCGGTCCCTAATTTGGACCAATGTGTCGGCCATCTCTGTTACAGAAGTGAGACCAATATCGGGTCGTCCCAATCTGGTGTAGGCCACAGCCGCCCCGGACAAATACAGCGCCTCGAACCCGGCTTCGTGCGCCAACACTGCGGTCAACCCGTCATAAACACCGGGTGCAACTAGAATTCTCTTATTCTGCAGACGAGACTTGAGGCTCATGACACAAGCTCCTGTAATTCGGCACAGGTCATGACCGGCGAAATGGAGCCAAGTGAAATGAGCGTCGCCTCGTGGACCTCCGGATTGAATGCTGCACATCCGTCGGACAAAAGGATCGTGTGAATGTTTCTCAAATGGGCGTCACGCACGGTACTTGCAACGCCGCCATTGGTAACAATCCCGCCAATAATCAGCGTATCAATATCCAGCGCTCGAAGTATGTACTCCAACCTCGTCTGATAGAGAGCGGAGTACGCTACTTTTTCGATTATGTAGTCGGCAGGTGCGAGTTCGTCTACAAGCGCGTGACCGAAATTGCCCGGCGCAAAGTCGCCTTTTCCCAGAAATGGCCTCAGCTGTTTGAGATGCGGCGCAATGAGTGGTTCTTCATTTGGGCCTGGAACAAGCGTAAACTGCGCACTGATATAGCAGGCACCCTTGGATCTGAGCGTATCGCGCAGAGGCCGAATCCGCGCAGGAAGGGTACTGATCAATTCAGAAGTTTGACCGGCTCTGCCATACGCACCTTTTGGGTGAAGAAAATCATTCTGCAGGTCGATGGTCAGGAGCGCGCTCCGTTTCGGATCAAGTTTCGGTTCCATTTCAAGCCTCTTTGGGTGCAATGATGGTGTTACCGCAATTGTCTACTTCGGCAATCAAACCTGGATCTACGAGCACAGTAGTGTCTGGCTGAACGAGAATTGCCGGACCTTTTACTTTCGCGCCAACTGGCAGTGCCAAGCGGTCGTAAATGTTGGTTTCGTGCCAGGTATCGCCAAAGTGCACACTTCGCGTTCCTGTCAGGGCAGATGCCAAATCGCCTCCCGTTGGCGCAAGCGTCACGAGATCAAATTTGGGTCGGCGACCGATCACAGCGGTTCGCAAATTCATAACGCGACGCTGGCCATTTTTCAGAAGGCGTCCATAGGTTGCCTTATAAGCTTCGTCGAATGCACTCTCAATATCAGTTGTCGTTGGCGGCGCGACCTGCCCCTGGTTCATTTCAGTATGCAGCGGCACCGAGACAGTGTGAGTTTGGCCCACATAAGCCATGTCGAGTTCGATCACCACATCACGGGATTCAAAGCGCGAGGCAGAGGCAACCAAAACCGCGAGGCCATCATCGACATGCGTTTGGATGAGCGCGGCAAGCTCTTCGGTGTCTAGCGCACTTGTCAACGAGTTTATGGTTTGCACAAAGTCCTGGCGCATATCGGCAATCACGCATCCCATGGCGCTTGTCACACCCGGAAATCGCGGGACAATGGCGCATCCGATGCCCACCTCCTTCAGCATCGCTCCGGTGTGCAGCGCGCCACCTCCGCCAAAGGGCATGAAAGCAAAACGCTTTGGGTCAAAACCGCGCTCAATGCTCACAAGTCGGATCGCACCGGCCATTCGGGAGTTGGCGACTGTTAGTATGGCTTCAGCTGCCTCGGTCATGGAAAGGCCTAGCTTGCTTCCAACATGCACGTCGATTGCTTTGGCCGCTGCCTCAACATCGAGCCTATCAAGTTTTCCGCCGATCGGATTGTCAGGATCAATTCGCCCCAGAACCACATTTGCATCTGTCACGGTGGGTCGATCGTTCCCTTGACCATAGGCTACCGGTCCAGGCACTGAGCCTGCGCTCTCCGGACCGATATTCAACAGACCGCCCTTGTCGACCCATGCAATCGAACCGCCGCCAGCGCCAATCGTTGTTATCTCAATCATGGGAGTACGGACGACCATTCCAAAGTCGATAGAGGTTTGCGGCGACAGCATTGATTTTCCGTCAGCGATCAGCGCGACATCAAAACTGGTTCCACCCATGTCGCCGGTGATTACATTGTCGAAACCGGCGCTACGCGCGATGTGGCCGGCGGCAATAACGCCTGCTGCAGGTCCGCTTAGGGCAGTACGAACAGGGAACCGGCACGCAGTGTCTGTTCCCATGACACCACCGTTAGACTGAACAATCAGGAACTCACCATCAAAGCCCCCACGATCCAACGCCGTATCGAGTCGATTGAGGTAGCCCGACACCTCGGGCTGCAAATAAGCGTTCAATGCCGTTGTGGAAAAACGCTCAAACTCACGGATTTCCGGCAGTATCTCTGAAGAGCAGCTTACATGCTCATTTGGCCACACAGCACGGACAGCTTCAATTGCACGTCGTTCGTTCTCAGGATTGGCGTAAGCATTTGCAAACAGGATTGCCACCGCGCTGCAGCCATATTCAATCAGCGTTCTTGCTGCAGCGTCGACAGCATCGAGATCAACATGCACTCTGATTGTGCCATCCGCCAATGTACGTTCGGGAACCTCCAGTCGACGATTGCGAGGCACTATTGGTTCGAAGTCACCACGAAGCCCCCAGGTTCTTGGTCTGTCGCGTCTGCGCATCTCCAGAACATCACGCAAGCCTTGCGTGGTAATCACACCGATTTTGGCACCTTTACGCTCCAGCAGCGCATTTGTGCCTGCAGTTGTCCCGTGAACAACGACGCTTGCCTCCGAGAGGTTTTTGACACGACGACCAATGCCGTCAAGAAAACCGCCTGCTTGGTCTGGTCGAGTGGTCGGCACTTTGGCAACCTCGGCCACGCCATGGTCTTCGTCCAGCACGAACACGTCTGTGAAAGTTCCGCCGACATCAACGCCAATCATTTTGCTCATGTCTGTGTATCTTTCCAAGCCGGGCCGTAGGTTGCGGTGGCCGCATCCTCGGTCAGGTAACCTTCAGAAACATCATGCGCGACGGCAGCGGGATCACGTTCAGATGGTTGACCATATCCGCCGCCACCAGGTGTTTCCAAGCGAACTGCCTGCCCCTTTTTCAGTTTAATACCGAGCATCTTCGATGCGAGCGGAGGATGCTTCCAGCCGTCTTCCTGCTCAAATGCGAACACATTCATCGCCGCGCTTTTGCCACCTGCTACGCCTTCTGGCGGAAAGCGGCCCCGCTCACCAAACAAAAATGCTTCGGCTTGTTCCTCAAGAAGTTCGATTTCATACACCGCGCCGAGCCCGCCACGTTGTGCGCCCGCACCTGCGCTGTCGGGACGCAGTGCCCATTGGCGAAACATGACCGGATAAGCCGCTTCCAGTATCTCCATTGGCGGGATGGTCGCAGTCGAAATCGGGGCGTTACCATGGTTCAGACCGTCACTTTCAGCACTTCCGCCATGGCCTCCCCCATAGAAACTGAACATCACCCACCGTTGGCCGTTCTTTTTCTTTCCTGCTATGGACAGTGCATTGATCGTCCCATAGGCATTGGCGACCACGCGATCAGGCGCAGCTTTGGCAGTTGCCGAGAAAATCACGTCGATCATTCGAAGAATGGTTTCGGTATAACCGCCAACCGGAGCGGGAAACTCAGCAGACAAAAGAGATCCCTCCGGGACTTTAACCTTGATGGGCCTCATAACACCCGCATTTGCTGGTAAGTCGGGGAATATGTGTTTGATCGCCACATAAGCGGTCGCCACGGCGGTCGGCAGCGCAATGTTGACAGGACCTGCCGTACGGAGTGCAGTCCCCTCGAAGTCCAATGTCATCGTGTCATCGCTGATTTCGACAGCAACTTTGATCGGTAACGCCACATCGGTGATGCCATCATTGTCAAGAAAGTCAGTCGCCTCCCATCGGCCATTTGGAAGGCCTTCGAGCTCAGATCGCATGAGGGCCTCAGCACGATCACCAAGAGCCTCAAGTGCAGAGCTGACAGTCTCGCTACCATATTCGTCTAGCAATTCATCCAATCGCTTGACGCCCAAATCCAGAGCGCCGAGCTGCCCGTTCAGATCACCCATTGCGGATTGCGGAAGGCGCGTATTTCGCATCAAGATATCAATGATGTCTTGCTGAATTTCGCCAGCTCTAGAAAGCTTAACTGGCGGGAGAATAAAGGCTTCTTGAAAAGCTTCAGTTGCGGATGGATTGTAGTTGCCCGGCACTGCGCCGCCTACATCATGCCAGTGTCCGACACTTGCAAGGTAACAAAAAAGTTCTCCGTCTCTGAAATAGGGGCGGACAAGGCGCATGTCTGACAAGTGCGTACCGCCCATATGGGCATCGTTGAATATGTAGATGTCGCCATCCTTCAAATCCACGGCTTCAGCTGCCTTGTCGATGACTGCCTTAACAGCAAATGACATGACACCGACGAAAATCGGAAGGCCCGATTTGCCCTGGACCAGCGTGTCGCCTGAAGCTGCGTGATATATTCCATGAGAGGCATCATGGGCTTCGGCAATGATGGGGTTGAAAGCGGCACGAAACAGTGTCGCATCCATTTCGTCAGCGATTTGTTCCATTCGTCCGGCAAGGACAGCCAATGTGATTGGGTCGATGGTTTTGCTCATGCTGGACGCATCTCCGCTATATCGTTCCAAACGTCTTGCCGAATGATGAGGCCATCCTCGATTTCAAAGCGATCGATGAAGCGAATACCACTAAAATTTGTGCCGTCTGGCCACTCGCCAGACAACGTGCCGTGCACGAATACAATTGTTGTCTGACCAGACTGAAAGGCCCCTACATCTGCGATTGATTTTTTTACGAACCGATACCGGTTCTTGGCCCAATTAACCAGTTCGCTGAGTTTTTCCATCGGCGGCGCTCCAGGGAATTGCATTTTAAAGCCTTCGCCAAGCGCACTAGATGCCTTTTCAAGTTTGCGAGCCTCCAATGCGGCCAAGAAGTCGGTAACGATTTTTTTGCAATCTGATCGCGCGGGCGCTGGGGTCCGAGTGTTTCCGCCACGCGCGTATGCGTCTTGCGGATATTCGTGGAGCATAACGGTGATCGCTTCGTCAGGCGCAGGAACGACGAAACGCACTGCTTCTGTAAGTGCTGACATGAGACGGTTTTTTTCCTCTGACGTATATCCTTGCAAGATGTGCGCCTCGACAATCGGCATTTATTTCTCCCATAAATCTGTCATTTACATAAAACAGGTTTTGGTATATTGAAAGAACAAAATTGCTGGACGGGTACAATTGTTGCTCGATAAGCGGTGAGCCGAGACGCATTTCTTGGCATGACACAGGAGAATCGCTGCCGTGACAATTCACGCGCCAAAGACACTTCCTGAAGGTGGTAAGGCCCAGCGGGTATACCTCTCGCTCAGCAATGAGATCTCAAATGGCGTCTATGCAGCCGGAACAATGTTACCTGGCGAAAATCGTTTGGCAGAGAGATTTGGAGTCAGTCGAATTACAATCAGGCGTGCGTTGGATGCATTGGCGGCTGATCAGAGAATTGAGAAAAAGACAGGTGCCGGTTCTATTGTCTTAAAGCCGCACGAAGATGGTACCAAAATCGCAGCAAATTTTGCAACGCTCATGCCACAGTTGGTTGAGATGGGTCAGTCGACTACAGCGCGGTTATTGTCGTTTTCTTATGGTCCGGCGCCTGGTGGGATTGCCACCGATCTGAACCTGGGAAAAGGACAGTCTGTCCAGACTGCCATTCGAGTTCGCTATGCCGATGGCAAGCCATTTTCTCATTTGACCACCCATGTCCCCGAGGACATCGCTCGCCACTACGACGAGGCAGATCTCGCAACGCAACCTTTGTTCCAACTGTTTGAGCGTAGTGGTGTTTCTGTACAGAGCGCTTATCAAACTGTTTCAGCAACTCTTGCAGCTCCTGACGTGGCTGATGCTCTTGAGGTATCTGTCGGAGCACCTTTGTTGTCGCTGCGCCGCATTGTAAGAGACATAAATGGCCGGGGTATCGAGCATTTGTCGGCGTTGTATCGACCGGACTTGTTCCGGCTTGAAATGAACCTTTCGCGCGTCGGTGCCGGTGATGCAAGACACTGGGAACCAGTGATCGGAGCGCCCGAATGATGGCGGCGACCAACCTTCTCGACAAGCTGTGGGACATCCATGAGATTCATCGGCGCCAAGATGGCGCGTCACTGCTGTGGGTGGATCGGCATCTCGTTCACGAGGGCTCTCATCATGCCTTTGCCAAGCTCGCGGACAAAGGTTTGGTCGTGGCTGAGCCAAACCTGACATTTGGTGTCGCTGACCACTATGCGCCGACGAGAGGAACACCGCAAAGTCCCGCAATCGCACGAATGATCCGCACGCTTGAGGAGAACACCTCCAAACACGGGATTGAGTGTTTCGGACTTGATGATCCGCGCCAAGGCATTGTTCATGTTATCGGGCCGGAACAGGGGCTGACGTTACCTGGCTTGCTAATTAACTGCGGAGATAGCCACACCTCAACGCACGGTGCCTTCGGCGCGCTAGCTTTCGGGATCGGGGCGACGGAAGTCGCGCATGTTCTTTCAACACAAACGATCTGGCAGAGAAAGCCAAAAGCGATGCGCCTATCAGTCACCGGAAAATTCGGGCTCGGTGTGGGCGCCAAGGACCTGGCCCTTCACTGGATTTCAAAACTGGGGGCGGACGGCGCAAGAGGCCATGCGATCGAATATGTCGGCGAAGCCGTACGGGCGTTGTCGATGGAAGGCAGAATGACATTGTGCAACTTGTCCATTGAGGGGGGAGCACGATTTGGTCTGATCGCACCTGACAACAAGACCTTTGAATACCTAAAAGGTCGGACCTACGCGCCCACAGATTCGCACTGGGAACAAGCGTTGGAATATTGGGCGACGCTATCGACCGATCCGGATGCACAATTCGAGCGTGAAGTTGCAATTGACGCATCCGACGTCACGCCAATCGTTACTTGGGGCACTTCTCCTGACGAGGCCCTCCCAGTGTCTGGCCGCGTACCAGATCCTGATGAGCTTGGTGCTTATGAATCCAAGGGCCTTCAGGCGACGCTGGACTATATGGGGCTGACACCAGGACGGCCGCTCGACCAGATCGAGGTCGATCAGGTCTTTATCGGTTCATGCACAAATGCGCGCATTGAAGATTTGCGCGAAGCAGCGGCTGTCTTGTCGGGACGTAAAGCAAGAGTGCCAGGAATGGTCGCGCCAGGATCCATGATGATAAAGGCGCAGGCGGAAGCTGAGGGTCTGGACCGTGTTTTCATTGAAGCGGGGCTGGATTGGGTCAATGCTGGATGTTCGATGTGCGTAGCAATGAATGGCGACATGGTTGCACCCGGCAAGCGTTGTGCTTCAACAACCAACCGCAATTTCCAAGGTCGACAGGGCCCCGGGGCACGTACCCACCTTATGTCGCCAGCGATGGTTGCTGCCGCTGCGGTCACCGGTCGGCTCACAGACGTTCGACCTCTTCTCATGGGGAGGAACGCTGCATGATCGGTTGGTCCAATCACACTGGCAAGGCAGTCGCATTTGATCGTGAAAACGTCGATACAGACCAGCTTATTCCTGCGCGATTCATGTCCACCCCACGAGCCGACGGATACGGGAAATTTCTTTTGCATGATGTGAGATTTGACAGTGACGGTTCACCCTATGGCGATATCGCCCTGAATAATCATCTTGATGCATCCATCTTGGTTTCAGGGAAGAATTTCGGCAGCGGTTCATCTCGAGAAGCGGCCGTTTATGCCTTGATAGATTTCGGCATACGCGTGGTTGTTGCTCCGAGTTTCGGCGACATATTTGCATCCAATGCGGTGAACAATAGTCTGCTTCCAGCACGTGTGAGCGCGACAGATGCGGCGTTTCTTTTGAGTGTTTCAAGCGATGGTGCCGAGGGCATTTCTGTCGATCTGGACCATATGACGATTTCAACGAAAGACCGGGTCATGAACTTTGATCTGGATCCGGTCTGGCGCAAGAAGTTGCTCAACGGATGGGACGACATCGATCTAACCTTGAACCATCAGGACGAAGTTGCTGCTTACCGCGAACAGCTGCTTGACAACCAAAAGTGGAGATTTCCGGTCGCAACCGGATAACGAAAGGGTCGGGAAACCGGCCAAAAATGCATCGCCAGCTTGCTGGCCAAAGGGATAGGAGGAATACCCCATGAACATGCAACTTGCCGCCGGTATCTTGGCGGGATCAACAATTCTAGCGACGACTGCAGCTGCCCAAGAGACCATCACTGCGGTCCACGCCTTTCCAGAAACGCTGATTTACACGCAAAGCTTCTTATCATTCGTTGACAAAGTGAATGAAGCTGGTGAGGGCGTGATACAAATCGAGGTGCGCGGTGGTCCTGAAGCCATCGGTATGTTCCAGCAGCCAGATGCTGTTCGTGACGGTATTGTGGACATGGTCTACACGCCCGGCTCCTTCTATGGCGGTTCTCTTCCGGAAAAGGATGCCATGGTCGCATCCAACTTAACTGCGATCGAAACGCGCAAGAACGGTGGTACCGAGTTGATCGATCAAATCCATCAGGAAAAGATGGGATTGAAGTATCTGGGTTGGTTCGACTCTGGCGTTTGTTACAATCTATGGACGCGCGAGGAACCCAGCTTTGATTCTGAGGGAAACCTCGAAGTCGAGGGATTGAAGCTGCGCGGCAATGCTGTCTACAACGCGTTCTTTACCAACTATCTGGGTGCGCAAGTCATCGATCTTCCAACGGGTGAAGTCTATGCTGCGCTTCAGCGCGG
>JAHEJF010000016.1:9216-13278 GCA_024639025.1 Ahrensia sp.
TCGAAGTCGAGGGATTGAAGCTGCGCGGCAATGCTGTCTACAACGCGTTCTTTACCAACTATCTGGGTGCGCAAGTCATCGATCTTCCAACGGGTGAAGTCTATGCTGCGCTTCAGCGCGGCGTTGTCGATGCCACTGGTTGGACTCAAATCGGTTTGATCGATCTTAAATGGAATGAGTTTCTGAACTATCGAATTGAACCCTGCTTTTTCTCCACCGACCTTGGTGTCATCGTCAATCTGGAAAGTTGGAACAACCTGAGCGCGGAGGCGCAGACAATTATTCAGGATGTTGCTATCCAGCATGAGATCGACAGTGTGAACGCGCTGCGCGGCAAGCGTGATACAGACTTTGCTGCGCTTGAAGAGCAAGGCATGAAGGTTGTTGAACTTGAAGGAGACGCCCGTTCCAATTATCTCGCGGCAGCTCGCGAAAAAACGTGGGAACGAATGAACGAACAAATGGCTGCCCATTCATCTGGAACCGGCAATTATGATCGATTGATCGAACTGTTCTACGATCCAGCTGCTGACTAGATTGAAATTGTTCTGTCCCGGGATTTCTCGGGACGGAACAATCAAAGGACCGCCATGCGCTTTGTCTCTCGATTCTACGACGGCCTTCTGTACCTGATGGCACTTATCGCCGCTGCCACACTCGTTTGGCTCATGTTGTCGGTCGTCATTTCGGTGGCTATGCGCAATTTTGGTATTCAACCTTTCGCATGGTTGTTCACCAGCGCCGAGTACGGGCTCTTGTACATGACCATGCTGGGGGCTCCTTGGCTGGTGCGCGAAAGGGGCCATGTTCACATTGAACTGGTAACCGCCGCTTTGCCTCCCGCATCGCGACGCGTCGTTAGCAGAGTCGTTGCATTGGGGTGCGTGATCGTATCACTGATTTTGGCTTGGTACGGTCTCGAGCTGTTCCTGAAAAACGTCGAGCGCAGCGATTTTGATGTTCGCGCATATTTTTATCCCCGATGGATGCTCACCATTACCTTTCCCATTGCATTTTCGTTCATGGCAATAGAGTTCGCTCGATTTGTCTTCGGCACCGAGTTGATGCACTCCGGTGAAGCGGGGATCCACGAATAATGGAATGGTACGAAGCACTCGCGCTGCTCATTGGCAGTATCATGTTCCTGATGGCGGTCGGCATGCCCGTTGCGCTTGCATTTCTTGCCGCCAACATTATCGGTGCATGGATCTTCATGGGCGGCGATCGCGGAGTCGTTCAGCTGCTCAACAATGGTTGGGGCTCGCTTACCAAGTTCGCGCTGGTTCCCATTCCGCTGTTCTTGCTCATGGGTGAGATCTTCTTCCATACCGGTCTCGGCGAACGCATGTTTACAGCAATCGACCGGCTGTTGGGTCGCCTTCCTGGTCGACTAAGCTATGTAACGGTTCTGGGCGGAACGGGATTTTCCACGCTTTCGGGTTCATCTATGGGTTCAACTGCATTGCTCGGTTCTTTGATGGTACCGGAGATGAACCGTCGGGGTTACAAAAAACATATGTCCATAGGGCCCATCCTAGGTACGGGCGGCTTAGCGATAATCATACCGCCCTCCGCTCTTGCGGTGCTTTTGGCGACCTTGGCGCAGATTGATGTCGGTGCATTGTTGATTGCAGGAATTGTCCCTGGGCTCATTCTCGCCGTACTCTATATTGCAACGATTTACATCCAAACAAAACGCGACCCTGAAGCCGCGCCCCCCTATGAAGTTGAACACCAATCGTTTGGAGCGAAGATCAAGTTACTCGCGACAGACGTTATCCCGATGATTGGACTGATGGCGGTGATTGTTGTCATGATGATCCGGGGGGTCGTGACACCGTCTGAAGCAGCTGCATTTGGCGCAATGGGAGTCCTGATCCTAGCATTGCTCTACAGGTGTCTGACCTGGGAAGCCCTTAAAGCGTCGGTGCGGGGAGCGCTTCGTGTCACCCTCATGGCGTATTTGATTGTATTTGGCTCTGCGACATTCAGCCAGCTGTTGGCATTTTCGGGGGCTTCTCGCGGCTTGATAAGCTGGGCGACTGGTTTTGATCTTGATCCAATTCTGATGCTCATCGTTATGTTCTGCGTACTTTTGATTCTCGGCATGTTCATGGAGCAGATCTCGATGATGCTTCTGACCGTGCCCATCTTCTTTCCTCTGGCGCTTAGCCTGGGATTCGATCCGATCTGGTTCGGATTGATCATGCTGCTCGCCCTGGAGATCAGTTTCACAACGCCGCCGTTTGGACTGTTGTTATTTGTTATGAAAGGCGTCGCACCAAGCGATACCACTATGCGAGAAATCTATCTGGCTGCGATTCCTTTTATTGTATGCTCGCTTATTCTGGTTGCACTTCTGATCACGTTCCCATCGCTCGCCCTCTGGCTGCCCGGGCTGGAGTAATTCAAGCACTTGGTCACAGGACTGAATTTGGAAGGGCTCTCTGGCAAAGGGAAGAGGCCGGCTTTGGCAACTGATTGTCAGTGTCGCTGCCGTTCAGTATTCGCTTCAAGCAAAGTCCGCTTTCGGCCCAAAGCTGCCGTTCATCCCACTTCTAACCAAGGTCCGCTTCGAGCCCAAAGCGGACATGGTGCTGCGACACGCAGATCCTCCCATAACCGTGGCTGCGCAGCATTTGGAAAGGTATGTAGCAGCCATTTCGATTGATCAAGGTCGGTTTAATTTCTTCTTGACCTAACTGTGGCAGCATACCTATTGCTCGATATGTTGTTCGTCCATCCCTCGAGTTCAGAAGCCCGCTCCATCACTTCGATCGATGAAGCGGGCTTCATGTCCTTGACGCCCTCCTGATGGCACTGTCAGGGTAAATCTTTTTACTTGGGTCACTTGGCAAAATGCGATTTTGTGGGCATTGATATTGCGTTTTCCAGTTTTGCGTAAGCTGGTTGAACCGCTTCCTAAGTTTTTACTATTTTGCTCTGACAGAGCCCTGCTGACAGACCAGAACGGACATTGGAGTTGCAAGACTGCAACCCAACTAGCATTGGTGACCAAAATCTTAACTCTCACAAACCAATTGCGAGCGCTGACTTAATCGTCGTTCAATGCCGATGTGTTACGTTTTGGATCATGAGGCAGTAAACTCCTGCCCTCTGTGGATCTGTGGGGAAGACTAGAAATGCAAGTCAGAACAGACACTTCGCAAATGCTGTTGCAATTGCAGGCACGGGACAAGGTACTCGATAACAACCAACAAAAAGGTGCGGCTCAGCAGATAGTTGATCTGACCAGTGGTTTGTCTGTTCAAGCGTCACAGCGGTCCGTATTCGATGCGGATCCACTTTTTACACCAAAATTTGAGTCTATCGCCCGCTACTCAACCAAAGACGTTTATGAGCGAAGGGATGTAGTCAAAACACAGGCTGTTTTTGAAACGCGCGCTGTTTATGAAGAGCAAGAGGTCTTGGAGACTAAGGTTGTTGGCACTAAAGACCTGTCGACAGTTGCAAGTATCGATGAAGCTGGAATTAAACGTCGAGCCAAGTTCTCCATTTCGGTCGGTGATGGTTCGACAGCCGTCGTCAAATTCAATAGCGCCCGGAAAATAACGGTCAAAGTGGACGGGGTTGTTGAGGAATTCAGGTTTGGCGCTGAGGACGGATCTTTCCGGCTTGGTCTCCAGGAAGCGTTGAATAGCATTGAAGGTATTTCAGCGAGCTATACAGACCAAGGCAAACTGAGCATCGAGGCAGCAGATGGAAACTCGCTCAGCATTTTCGACATTAAGAATTCACCGCTGCAGAAGCTCGGATTGTCTGAAGGCGTCACTCATGCTTCTGTTGTTGGCTATCAACAGGCCCAGATTGGAACTGAACGGGTCAAGATTGGCGATGAAAAAATCGTCACTGGATCTGAGAACGTCAAAGTAGGAACGAAGCAAGTTTTGGACGGCTATGACCGAGAGTTGACAGGACTAGAGCGGGTGGATTCTGCCACTGCAATTGCCGAGATCTTGTTGAAGTCTGATCAAAGCTATCTAAAGGATCTTTTTGGGGCGATTGAAGCCAGTTCGGAACTCGAGATAGTGCAATCACCAA
>JAHEJF010000330.1 GCA_024639025.1 Ahrensia sp.
AAGCAGCGGTGGAGGTGCTGGGTCGCACCTGGGCTGCCGAAAGCGAGAAGACGGCGCTCAGGGTCAATCTGGTCAATCCCGGTGGCACACGCACACATATGCGCGCGCAAGCGATGCCGGGTGAGAATCCTGACAGCTTGCCAACCGCTGAACAGACCGCAGCCAAGATCATTGGTCTCGCGTCTCCCGACTTGCAGGAAACAGGCAAGCTGTGGGACGTGCCCACGCAAAGCTGGAAAGAATACCAATTGCCCGCATAGGGCAGTCGAGCTCAAGCTGAAAATTCGACACCCAAGTGAGTATCAAACTGCGCCATGCGTCAGCTGGTCGTCTATCACGCTTCGTGTTGCTGTACTTCAGCCAGCGCCCTTTTGCGGGCTTTACGATACATCCGCACCGAATAGGGCAGAAATGCCAGATAGCAAAGCGCACTCGCCGTCAGCGTGATCCAAGTGAAATTGGCAAGTGCTGCAACGTAAAGCACCGCCAGCAGCATGATCGGCATAACAGCGGTGCGCGCAATACCTCCCACCGACTTGGCCGACCAAACCGGCAGGTTTGAGACCATCAGGAACCCAATGACAATTGTGTAAGCAGAGACGATCGATGCGGTGATCCAGTCAGGCGAAACGCCCAAAAAACCGATATAGACAGGAAGAAGCACCAACAGGGCACCTGCGGGGGCAGGAATACCGATGAAGAAATCGCGCTGCCATTTGGGTCGCTTGCTGTCACCTGACATAACGTTGAAGCGCGCCAATCGCAAAATGCAGGCAATGACGTAGATCAGCGCGGCGATCCAGCCGAATTGCTTTGTTTCATCAAGCACATAGACATAAAGGACCAGCGCGGGCACGCAGCCAAAGTTGACTGCGTCGGCAAGCGAATCCATTTCCGCGCCGAACTTGGAGGATGCCTTGAGCAACCGCGCGACGCGGCCATCCACACCATCAAGTATTGCAGCGAGCAATACCAATCCGATGGCGGCTTCAAACCGGCCCTCAAACGCTAGTCTTACACCAGACAATCCTGCGCAAATCGCAAATACCGTGATGATATTCGGAATGAGATAGCGCAGCGGAATTTCGCGCAGACGCTTGCGCTCCTCTTCCGGCTCTCGCGGGCCATCGGGTTCAAAGGGCGGAAAAGCATCATCCATGGACATGGTCAGGCCTTTCGAACGGCTCTTGATTTAGCAGACTTGCCATACGCGGCAAGAATTGTCTCGCCCGCAATTGCGTTTTGCCCCACAGCGACCTGCGGAACGGCGGAGTCGGGCAGATAAACATCGACACGAGAACCAAAACGGATAAGGCCAAAGCGGTCTCCCGCTGCAATTTCATCATCTTCTTCTGACCAGCAAAGAATACGACGTGCAATCAGACCAGCAACCTGCACAGTGGCCAAAGGCCCATGCGGGCTGTCAATCAAAAGCGAGTTCCGCTCATTGTCCATGCTTGCCTTGTCCAGATCGGCGTTGAGAAAAAGACCGGGTTTATGAACAATACTTGAGATTGTGCCCCGCACCGGCGCCCGGTTCACGTGCACCGAAAAGACATTCATGAAGACGGAAATGCGCGTGCGCTCCGCGTCCCCCAATTCCAGTTCGGCTGGAGGTAGAGCCGGACCTACCGCGGAAACAACGCCGTCAGCCGGGCTGATGACGATATCATCGTCGAGCGGAATGGTCCGCTCGGGATCGCGGAAAAAGTAGGCACACCACGCTGTAAGAACCAGGCCGACAAAGAATAGAGGCTCCCAGATCCAACTTAAAATGATCGTACCAATGACGAACAGACTGATGAATTTCCACCCTTCGGGGTGGATTGGGACCATGACCTTTTTTACGCTGTCGATCAGGCTCATAAGTGATTTCGCAATTCTAATTGTGGGTGCAAGTCCAAGGACATTCTAATTGTTTGGTCGTGTTCTGACCACCACCCCGAGTTCATCGGTTTCCTGGGCCTGGCGCAGGCGGCGCTCGGCCTCTGTGGCCTCCATCTGGCGATCCCACATTTGAGCGTACAAGCCATCCTTGAGTTTCATCAGGTCAGCGTGTCGGCCTCGCTCGGCAATCAAGCCATCGCGCAACACAATGATCTCATCGCAGCCAATGACCGTCGACAACCGGTGCGCGATAACAAGGGTCGTTCGTCCCTTTGAAACTTCGTCCAGCGAACCCTGTATTTCCTGCTCAGTGGCCGTATCAAGCGCCGATGTCGCTTCATCAAGGATCAAGATGGGCGGCGCCTTGAGCATGGTACGCGCAATCGCAACCCGCTGTTTCTCACCGCCTGACAGCTTGAGCCCGCGCTCGCCAACCATGGCATTCATGCCTTCAGGGATCGAACGAATGAAATCGCCGATCTGAGCCATTTCGGCGGCTTTGACGACTTCCTCTTCGCTCGCATCCACGCGGCCATAGCGGATATTGTAGCTCAGCGTGTCATTGAACAGCACCGTGTCTTGCGGAACCATGCCGATCGAAGCCCGAAGAGACTTCTGCGTGACCTCGCGAATATCCTGACCATCGATGGTGATGGATCCGGATTGCGCATCATAAAACCGGAAAAGCAGACGTGAAATTGTCGACTTGCCCGCGCCGGACGGGCCAACAATCGCCACAGATTTTCCGGCCGGTACCTCAAATGAGATTCCGCGCAAAATCGGTCTGTCTGCATCATAGGCAAAGTGAATGTCGTTAAACGCGATCGCGCCCTCTTCCACCTTGATTGGCTGGGCGTCCTGATTGTCTTTCACTTCGGCTTCAACGTCCAACAGATCAAACATCTGTTCGATATCAGTCAGGCCCTGACGTATCTCACGATAGATGAAACCAATGAAATTGAGTGGCACGGATAATTGCATCAACATTGCGTTGATGAAGACAAAATCGCCAATGGTTTGCTCGCCAGCCATGACGGCGCGGGCTGACATCAGCATCATGATCGCCAAACCGATACCGAAGATAACGCCTTGGCCGAAATTGAGCCAGCCAAGCGATGTCCACACGCGGGTCGCAGAGCGTTCATAGCCTGCCATCGCTTTGTCAAACCGGCGCGCCTCCATATCCTCATTGCCAAAGTATTTGACGGTCTCGAAATTCAGCAGCGAGTCGACAGCTTTCGAATTGGCGTCGGTGTCGGATTCATTCATGTCGCGGCGGATCTGAATGCGCCAATCACTGGCGCGGATTGTGAACCAGGAGTAGGCATAGACCATGATCGTCGTGATCGCGACATATTCCCAGCCATAGGCAAAGCCAAAAATGACCGCGATCAGGGCAAATTCAATAATGGTGGGTGCAGTGTTGAGGATCGTAAAGCGCACAATCGACTCAATGCCCTTGGTGCCCCGCTCAATAATTCGCGACAGGCCACCGGTCCGCCGTTCCAAATGGAACCTCAAAGACAATTGGTGAATATGGACAAACGTCTTGTAGGCCAACTGTCGGACGGCATGCTGGCCGACACTGGCAAACAGGGCGTCGCGCAATTGTTGCAATCCCACATTGACGATGCGGAACACATTGTATGCAACAACCA
>JAHEJF010000331.1 GCA_024639025.1 Ahrensia sp.
TGTCCTGACAGGGAAATATCGGCCCCCAACCGCGCCAGTTCTGACACATGCATGAAGCGGTTTTCAAAGATCGTCTCGGTGATATGAGACACACCATTGGCCATGGTCATAAGTCCCATGAACTGGGCCTGCAGGTCGGTTGGAAAGCCGGGATAAACCTCGGTTGTCACGTCAACAGGTACCAGGCCGTTGCCATTGCGGCTCACGCGAAGCCCAGCCTCTTCCTGGTTGATCGTAATGCCTGTTTTGCGCAGCGTCTCTAGCGCAGTTTCAAGCAGTGAACCATCGGCACCTGCAAGCAGGACTTCGCCACCTGTCATGCCCACTGCCATCGCATAGGTCCCAGTTTCAATTCGGTCCGAAATGACCCTGTGCCGGGCACCAGACAGCGACGTCACACCCTTGATGGTGATCGTTGTCGTGCCCTGGCCAGAAATCTTGGCGCCCATTGCGTTCAGGCAGTCAGCCAGGTTGACGACTTCCGGCTCACAGGCGGCATTTTCGATGATGGTCTCGCCCTTGGCCAGCGAGGCAGCCATCATCATCACATGGGTGGCGCCAACAGATACTTTGGGAAATGTGTAATGGGTCCCAACAAGGCCATCCTTGGCGGTGGCATGCGCATAACCATTTTCAACTTCAATCTCCGCACCCAGCGCTTTCAACGATTCCAGAAACAGGTCCACAGGCCGCGTACCAATGGCGCAACCACCTGGAAGCGAAACAATGGCTTCACCAGTCCGCGCCAATAGGGGTCCAAGCACCCAGAAACTTGCCCGCATCTTGGAAACCAGTTCGTAGGGTGCTTTGACATCAACAATGTCGCGCGCTGTAAAATGAACGGTGCGCGCATAGTTCTGGCCCTCGGCGCGCCGGCGACCGGTGACGGCATAATCAACCCCGTGATTACTCAATATGCGGATCAATTGCTGCACGTCGGCAAGATCGGGCACATTTTCAAGCGTCAGCGTGTCATCGGTGAGCAGCGATGCGATCATCAATGGCAACGCGGCGTTCTTTGCACCCGAAATGGGAATAACGCCGTTGAGTTTGTTTCCGCCTACAACGCGAATGCTGTCCATCTTGTTATCCTGTTTTGGATTGCCCAGCCATGCTGCAACCTGCCACAAATGCTGCATTTGCAGATCGCGCGGTGTTAAACCAACAATCGGGCTGGTTCAAGACACAGGCGCGCCCAGTGCTTGAATTTGCCCGTTCTTGGTTGATTTTCCACCGGCAATTTAAGCCTAAACCCGGCATAATCCTTGCCTAAACTTTCGATATAGACACCGGTTTATAAGCTTCCGTTCAATGTTCGGCTGCCCTGCCCCTCACCAAATTGCGGTCACTGACGCCAATCATGGCGCAGACACAGAAAGGAACTTGAAATGTATAAACTCCTCCCATTGTCCGCCGCTGCCCTTGCGGTGCCCCTGATAGCCGGACTTGTATTGACTTCAACCGCTCAGGCTTCCATTCCGGGCGTCAACACCGGTGACGCCATCGGCACATCTGAGGCTGAAATCGTTGCTGCACTCGAAGCACTCGGCGCAACAATTGACGAAGTAGAAGTCGAAGAAAATGAAATCGAGGTCGAACTGACCTTCGATGGCGTTGCTTACGAGGTCGAAGTCGACATCACGACCGGTCAGATTGCCGAAATTGAGGTCGAAGACGACGAAGATGAAGAAGACGATGATGACAATGATGAAGAAAACGACGACAACTAAGTCGTTGATCCATGCGGGGCCCGGCAATTTGCCGGGCTTCTAAAACCAGATTGGGGGGGCCATGAAAGCGGTATCTGGCACGTCTGCGCAATTAATTGCTGTTATGTTGGTGCAATTCTTTTGCTTGATCTTCCTTGTTTTTGACGTAACGGCGGATCTTGCCGGACTCGATGAGCAAGAGAGCTTTGCTGAGAACCATTATTTCGAACTGCTTGTTATTGTTGCGCTGGTTCTCAGCTTCATCATTATTGGCCGG
Organism: Ahrensia sp.; assembly: GCA_024639025.1. Classification (GTDB taxonomy): domain Bacteria; phylum Pseudomonadota; class Alphaproteobacteria; order Rhizobiales; family Rhizobiaceae; genus Ahrensia. Next base: position 1,987 of record JAHEJF010000331.1, read on the forward strand.
CAATTGCGCAGGTTGGTTGATCGAAACAGGCGTGTCGAAGATCAGCTCAAGATCGCCAGCGGCGCATTTCACGAATTGCTGCAGCAAAATTTCGATGAATGGGATTTGACCAGTTCTGAGAAGGATGTTGCCCTATTGGCCATCAAGGGTCTGGGCATCCAGGAGATTTCAACAGTGCGGGACACCAAGCAAGGGACCGTTAAAGCGCAACTCAATGCCATCTACCGCAAGGCCGACGTCAGCGGACGGCCACAGCTCATATCAACCTTTGTGGAAGAGCTGATGGCAGCAGACATGAGCGCTCCGGCCAATTGATGATCAGGATTTCTTTTGTGGTCCGGCGGCCTTGATACCATCGTTCCTGTTGTCTTCATTGCCATCACGACGCGCGCGCGCCTGCTGCTTGCGCCGCTGAAGATTGGCACGCAATTGTTCTGCAAGTCGCTTGGCTTTTTCGTCTTTGGCACGCTTGTCAGTCATGGCGACCTACACATATGAAATGAGCCGCATTTTGCAAGGCTGAAAAACTTCGCCCATTTGGTGGAATTTCCCGATCAAAGCGCCTTGCAACGCATGGGCGCATGTGGCATTAGCGCCCCACCCTGCCCATGATCAGGCTTCCAATCAATGCTGCGGTAGCTCAGGGGTAGAGCACTCCCTTGGTAAGGGAGAGGCCGGGAGTTCAAATCTCCTCCGCAGCACCAGATTTTTCCTTTGTTTCAATGCGTTAAGATGAAACGACCCTTCGATCCAAATTGGCTAGTTCCGCTGCTGTCACACTACAGTCACAGTGACTAAGTGTGTTTTCTCATTCTGTGGTGTATTGGTTAGCTGCATGAAAAACCGTAGACTGCCATAAGCAGCTGACTTTATTCAGTCTTTTAGGATTTAAGCCGAAGGCGAAAAGGGGTAGAGCACTCCCTTGGTAAAATATCGAATCCATCGCGGGGCATAAATATGCTTTCGCTTTCGATAATCTCCGCTTGATGATACCCGGCCACCAATGATCGATCCAAGACTGCGCTTGGAGTGGTGATGTCAAACCATATAGAAAACGTAAATCAGATTAGATCCTGAAGAACAGGAAACGTTTCTTGTCGTTGGCACATGGCTTCATGAACTTGCTGGCATAAGCATAATTCATGCGAACGATGCGATTCTTCAGGCCACCTTTGGCTTTGATCCAGGAACGTACCCAACTGGGGTATTTCTTGAGCATGTAACGAGCAGCTGACGCATTGCCAGCCTTGCTTGCTCCGTAGGGATGGTGAAATCCAAACGACGCACCTTTTTTGATGCAGACTTTGCTCTTGGGCACCGACAAAAACAGCGTACAGGCGGAATCGCAGCGCCCGGAAAATCTCAATTCACTCCCATTGCGAATATACTTTGCAGTACGAAGTGCGTAGCGGATAACCTGACCACCGCGATCAGAACGAATGTTTACGATCTTGGTGGAACCCTTGATTGGCGCCGTTATCGCCGGGCTCGTTACCGTGCCGATACAGGCGACAGCAACAATAACCTTTGCGATCTTTCCACGAAATATCATCATAT
>JAHEJF010000332.1 GCA_024639025.1 Ahrensia sp.
AAGGTTTGCCGCTTATGGTTGGCTTTCAGCGCATCATTTCGGGCATAAATGTCTTTTCGTTGATGGCTATTCCTTTCTTTATCTTCGCGGGCGAACTGATGTTCCACGGCGGCATTGCCATGCGGCTCGTTCGCTTTGCCCAGGCTGCGGTAGGAGCGGTGCGCGGCGGTCTTGGAATCGTGAATGTATTTTCATCGATGCTGTTTGGGGGAATTTCCGGATCTGCTATCGCTGATATTTCAGCGCTGGGATCAATCCTGGTGCCTGTAATGAAAGACAAAGGCTACGATGCAGATTATGCGGTCAATGTCACCGTGACCTCTTCAATCGCCGGAATTATCATTCCTCCCAGCCACAATATGATTATTTTCGCCCTCGCCGCTGGAGCAGGTGTGGCAGGCACGGTTTCAATATCCAAGCTGTTTCTTGCCGGGGTCGTGCCGGGCGTCTTGATGTGTCTATGCTTGGCAATTGCTGCCTATATTGTCGCGGTGAAACGTGGCTATAGGGCTGAAAAATTTCCAGGTTGGAATGCGCTCGTACTGACATTTGCCAACGCGATTCCAGGCCTCATGACTGCAGTGATCATTGTTGGCGGCGTTCTTTCGGGAATTTTTACAGTGACTGAATCAGGTGCTTTTGGTGCCATGTATGCGTTCATCGTCACACTGCTGGTCTATCGCAGCATTACATGGGAAAAGTTCCGCATTGCTGTGGTTTCCTCGGTTCGCACCACCTCGATGGTCATGATCTTGATCGCGTGTGCCGGCGCCTTTGCCTATATGCTGACTTTTTACCGCGTCCCGACGAAAACTGTGGACCTTCTGACCGGAATTACTGAAAATCCCATCCTTATTCTGCTGATGATCAATGCAGTGCTGCTGGTGCTGGGTATGATCATGGATATGGCCGCTTTAATCTTGATCTGCACACCTATCTTTTTGCCCGTCGCGCACAGCCTTGGAATGGACCCATTGCAATTCGGTATCATGTTATTGGTCAATCTGGGCCTTGGCCTGTGCACCCCGCCAGTCGGAACCTGTCTTTTTGTAGGCTGCGCGGTTGGCAAATTACCGATAGAAGAAGCCGTGCGAACCATCTGGCCGTTTTATCTGGCAATTTTTGCCGCATTGATGCTGATCACCTTTGTTCCGGCTATTTCATTGACGCTTCCAAGTTTGATTGGCTCTTGAACTGAACGCGCACCTTCCAGATTTCAACTCTGGAAACCGCGTTCATGACACTGTCAGAGAAAAAAATTAATACGTAGGAAGCCGCTCAATCGGCTCACGTGAAACTGGAAAAAGCAAGCAATATTAATGCCAGTGGCACTTCAGTTGCCTCGTGGCCCACCTAGTAAATTTTACTCTGACAGTGCCCTGTAAGCCATTCCAACACTCCATCTTTTCCAAAAAGATTAAAGCGTTCCGTCGATCAGTTGATACTACCCCGCATAGCGGACACTTCGATAAGTGTAAACGAATATGTTAGCTTCCGGCCCATAGCTGCCGTTCGAGCGTTATCCAATGAATGTCTGCTCTGAGCGGTGATCTCAACGGGTCGACGCAACACTTTAATCTTTGAGAAGGATTGGAGTGCTGATTATGAAGTATCGTCGCAGGATATTTTTCACCGACAAACAGAAGTCTGAGATTTGGGATCCCCTCTCAGCGATGCGCGCATCGCCTGCCGGGCAATGGCTGGCAACGCGGGGAGTCGATGAGTTCGATTGGCCGGAGCTTTGATCGTGCCTCATCGTCGATTTATCCACTCTTGGCACGCACGGGCGGCATACGTCCGCCTGAGCGCAGAAGATCGCGTTTGGCGTTGACGCTTTGCGAGCGTGAGGAGATTTCCAGAGGCCTTAAGGCGCAACAATCATTTCGGTCAATTGCACGCACCTTGAAGCGATCTGCTTCAACGATCAGTCGAGAGGTTCAACGCAATGGCGGACGTGCCATGTACCGAGCGACACAATCCGATCAGGCGGCTTGGGATCGTTCTCATCGTCCCAAACCGTGCAAATTGGCAGGCAACAAGTATCTTTGCCGCGTGATATCGGCCAAGCTGATCCGCAAATGGTCCCCGCAACAAATCGCAGGTTGGCTTATGCGAGAAAACCCTGATGATGAACGCAAGCGCGTCTCCCATGAGACGATCTACCGAAGTCTGTTTATCCAGACGCGCGGGGTGCTTAAGAAGGAATTATTGGCTCATCTAAGGGCAACCAGATCCATTCGTCGGCCTCGCCATGCCACCCTCAAGCGCAGCGGTCTGGGCCAGATAAGAGATGCAATATCGATCCGTGAAAGGCCTGCGTCAGTCGAAGATCGCGCCGTACCTGGTCACTGGGAAGGCGATTTGATTGCAGGTTCTGGCAACAGCTTCATCGCCACATTGGTGGAGCGTTATTCCCGCTACGTAATGCTGGCAAAGGTCGGCAACAAGGACACAGACAGTGTTGTCAGAGCACTCATCAAACAGTCGCACAAACTACCAAAAGAACTATATCGCTCACTAACATGGGATCGAGGAACAGAGATGTCGGGCCACCGGAACTTCACATTGGCGACCGATATCGACGTGTACTTTTGTGATCCTCAAAGCCCCTGGCAGCGTGGCACCAACGAAAACACCAACCGATTATTACGACAGTACTTCCCAAAAGGAACCGACTTATCTGTCCATAGCCAAGCAAAGCTGAACGCCGTCGCCAGACAGCTCAATGAGCGGCCGAGGAAGACCTTGCAATATCACAGCCCAGCTGAGAAGTTTGCACAGTGTGTTGCGTCGATCGGTTGAAATGGCAGCCCAAGGCGGACATTCGCATAGACGGTGAACTGCTGACTGCATACGCGATGCTCGAATTCAATGACCAGATTTTTGCTGCTCATCGCGCATCAGGGCAGCAAGCCTAAAAAAGCCGTGGGCCATTTTGGTAAATGGCGCAAGCAGAAAAAACGCCAAAACAGCGCCCAAATGGATTGCAAGAAGCTCCGGCATCCATTGTGTACTTCCCAGCCAATACAGTATCAGTCCGCTTAATCCGACAAAGCCCAAAAGCGCAATGAACGCGCATTCTGCGCTATAGGCCTGACGGCTCGAAAGCGATTTGTCCGACTTTGATTTGAGCATCAGCATCCATCCGCAGCCGGCGGTAAGCAACAATCCACCTGATATACCAAACAGCTTGGGAAACGAGAACAGCGGATAGGGTGCCGGGATGTCAAAAACATAATGCATCAAAGTACCGACGCTCGTTGCAGCAAAGCAGAGCAGAAATCCGTACATGACGGCTTGGTGCGCATAGCGTCGCGCGTTGCTATATCTGTCCTCATGTTCAAAATTGCAGCCTTCACCATGGCCGCCATCAAGGTTCTTCATGTTTGCCGCCTGTTTGAAAGCGCCCGTCACCTGCCTGACGGTCAGTCGGGTTCCGCCAACTTTTGCCCAGTATTGTCTAAGGCCCAGCACGATGCTGATGAGTGGCAGCAGGAATGCCGGCAGGAAGATGCTGACCATGGCCGTATGCGAAAGCA
>JAHEJF010000333.1 GCA_024639025.1 Ahrensia sp.
TTGAACATCTTGGCGAAGTGCCAGATCAACATTAGAGGGCCCTTGTCCGGCATGGGTTTTACCGGAAGCTCCAAGGGCATGATCAGTTTTTCAAAAGGTTGAAAAATGCGGTCTGCGAAATTCATACCGCTAATATAGGATGGGATTGGCCAAGTTACATCTGCGCTGGCGCATTATTCATTCAGCAGGCTGAACGTTGCTTGTCTGAGCCTCAGTCGTCGGTTCGGCCATCTGTTCGAGGATTTCTTCAGGTACAGGCTTGGGCTGCGCTTCGCATTCAAAGAAAATGCGCTTGTGACACGTTGCGCAAACAGATTTGTCGAGCGTCGGCACAATTTCAGCTATCGCATCACCTTTTGACAGGTGAATATATTCGCGGCTCAGTTCGCGGATCACCTTGTAGCGTGCCAGTTTGGAGATTGTTTTGGGCGTTTTGGTTTGAAGGTGGAAGGTGCCACCACGCCGCTGCCGGCGTTTTGCCTCTTCGATCAGCAGGTCTGCGCCGGGCATATCAATTTCGCCGATGCCTTTCACGATGAAGATCATGTGAAGTTGATCTTTGCGCTCGATCTCAAAACGCCGGAACTGGCGACGCAAGTATTCAACCGAACCAAAATATAGAGGGCCTTCAATGCGTGCTATGACCAGTTGCGGACATTCATCCACCTGATCCTTTCCTGCAGGTTTGAAGACCCGACGTTTGGAATCCGGATCGGGAACACCGACAAGAATAGAAGGTTTGGATGTTGAGTTGAGGAACAGTCCCAAAGACAACAAAACGCCAGCATAGATGGCGAATTCCAAATTGATCAGCATGGCTGAAACAAAGGTAACACCGGCTATCACGGTCTCTGACAGCGATGTGGTGAAGATGTGCTTGATTTCTTCGATATCAATCAGCCGCCAGGCGACCAAAATGATGACGCCTGCCATGGCTGGAATGGGCACATAAGCAAACCAGGGCGCGACAAGCAGCAAAATGATGAACAGGAATATTGCGGCAAAGACCGCAGACAACGGTGTTTGAGCGCCAGCGTCATAGTTGACGCCCGAGCGTGTGAATGACGCAGAACCGGGGTAGCATTGGAAGAAGCTGCCGACAAAGTTTGAAGTGCCCTGGCCCAGGAACTCCCGGTTGCTGTCGACCATCTGGCCGGACTTCAAACCGATTGCACGTGACACAGACATCGCTTCCAGCAGGCCGACCATGGCAATCGCGATGGCTGCCGAAGACAGATCACGGAGCGAGCTCAGCGAGAAATCGGGCAATTGAAATGCCGGGATGACACTTTCGACTGCGCCGATCGTTGCAACGTTCGCATCTTGCCCACTGAGATAGATGCTGACACCGGTAGCGATTGTCAGGGCGATGAGATAATTCGGCCAGAGTGGCTTCCATTTCTTGACGGCGATACCAATGAAGAATGCCAACGCTGCAACGCCCAGGGAATAGGGATTGATCGACGGAAACTGCTCGTAAAGACCAACCGTGAACTCGACCAGTTCATCCGGGCGCGGGATTTCCACGCCCAGTGCGTGGCGAACCTGGCTTAGCGCAATTAGTAGCGCGGCACCGGTCATGAAGCCGGTCATCACTGAGTGCGAGACAAAATCAACCAGTCCGCCCAGCCGGGCGATGCCAAGCACCAATTGATAGACGCCGACAAGAAAGGCGAGCGTGATGGCGGCTGCAATGTAGGAATCGGTGCCGGGTGTGAAGCTGCCAACCAGCGACACGAAGACCAGTGCTGAAATTGCCGTTGTCGGACCTGAGACGGCATGCAGGCTCGAACCGAACAATGCTGCGATGATGGCTGTGACAATGGCGGTGTAAAAACCGTATTCGGGCGGCAGGCCGGCAATTGCGGCAAAAGCCACACCTTGCGGCAAAACCAGTGTCGCACCGGTCAACCCAGCGATTATATCGTGACGCAATGTCTGCTTGTTGACCTGCTTGATCCAGGTTGGCCAGTAGAAAAGCTCGTGTAGATAGGCTTGAAACTTTTGGCCTCGTTCGCGCCAGGGATGGGCTTCACTCATGATGCGCCTCGTCCGGAATGGCCTGCCGCAGCCGCAAGAAGACACACGTCAGGTGTTCGGCGAATCGCCAAGACCTGATAGTGATTCTCGCTGTCATTTCTTTCCACTACCTACTTGAAGGTCCTGGAATTTGACGCAATTGGTGACGGCAATCCGCCGTGGCAAGCTGCCATTTGCGAACCAACTGCCTGGGTTCCAAGACTAGGACAATTTTTTAAGTGTCGCTGCGATTCTCGAATCGAGTCGCAGCTTACTTATCAACCTCTAATATTGAGACGTATAGTGCCAGTTATTGTTCAGAAGCAAACCGGAAGCATGGCAAGTTCATCATTTTTATGTGAAAATTGCCTGAACGCTCCGATTTGTCGCAGCAACCAAAGTCTTAAGGTCTACAACTGAAGCGCTGGCAGGTGGATGGGCCTTCAAAATTCCAGCAATTCTGGGCGGGTAAATTGTCCAGGTGTGTTGAAGCTGGAAGAGAAAATCCAGTTCGGGAGTAAATGTTTAAATGGCCGCATTTCAATTTCACCAATTCTCCTACAATGCTGACAATTATGGTGTTTTGATTCATGACCCCACGACAGGACAAACCGCTTGCGTGGATGCCGGCGATGCGGCGGCCTATGAAGCAGCACTTGCTGAAAAAGGATGGTCGCTGACCCAGATCTGGATCACACACCATCATGCCGATCACACCGCTGGCCTGATGAAGCTCAAAGAAGGGTCTGGAGCGAAGGTTTACGGTCCTACGCCAACTCGGTCGCCGATAGCCGGAATTGATGAGCAAGTGAAAGAGGGCGACAGTTTTTCATTTGGGGGAAGCGAAGTTCAGGTGCTCGAAACGCCCGGACACACGCTGGACATGCTGAACTTTTATCTGGCCGATCAGGGCGTTGTGTTCACAGGTGATACACTGTTTGCGCTCGGTTGCGGGAGACTTTTTGAAGGATCGCCAGCCCAGATGTGGAGCAGTATCTGCAAGTTGATGGCGCTGCCGGATGAGACGATTGTCTATTGCAGCCACGAATACACCGAGGCCAACGCAGATTTTGCGTTGAGTGTCGATCCTGACAACGCTGCTTTGGTGCAACGGGCCAGCGAAGTTAAAGACCTGCGGGCGGCTAACCAGCCGACAATTCCGACAAATATCGGTCTTGAAAGAGCGACCAATCCATTTGCAAGACCGCAGGACAAAGCAATTCGATCGCGTCTGGGTATGCAAGGGGCGACCGACGAAGACGTCTTTGCCGAAATTCGAAAACTTAAAGATAATTTCTAATTGCCATCCCTGCGCCAACCGGACAGGCTGCAAATAATACGAACATCAATGCACTGATCGGATTCTCCTGTCGCAGACCTTTTTCTATTGTCTCAAAGCGATTAAGAACGTTCAGGAATTGCGACCAGATGGCCGTAACACAGATCTGATGAGGAATACCCGATGAAATTGTTGCGATATGGACAAGCAGGTCACGAA
>JAHEJF010000334.1 GCA_024639025.1 Ahrensia sp.
GGCAACGAACTATCTGGGTGCGCGTTTGCTAAGAATCCGTTGCAGTGTCCTACGGTGCATCTTTAGCCGGCGTGCAGTTTCTGAAACATTGCGGTTGCTTAATTCGTAGACACGCGTGATGTGCTCCCATCTGACCCTATCGGCAGACATTGGATAATCTGGAGCTTGATTTGTCTCAGATGTTTTGCCGAGTAGGGCCTCATAGACATCGTCCGCATCTGCAGGTTTCGCAATATAGTCAACCGCACCGAGTTTGATCGCAGTTACTGCCGATGCGATGTTTCCAAAGCCAGTGAGCATCACAACCTTCGTTGCTGCGCCCATCTCTTTTAATGCTTCGGCAATTGTAAAACCGTTGCCGTCATTGAGCTTCATATCGAGCACGCAGTAGTCAGGTGTTTCAGATTTGATGTGTTGTATGCCTTCTGCAACGCTTTCAGCAGTTTTGACTTGAAAACCGCGGCTGGTCATGGCGCGGGCTAGTCGCTGCAGAAATGACTTTTCATCGTCGACAAGAAGGAGGGTCGGCTGCTTTTCCAAAAGCTCAAAGTGTGTGAATTCGTGATCCATTATCATAATCCTGACTTCCAAAGACACTGTTTGTACGTCGCAGCGCAGATGCAGGATTTGGGCAATATGTCGCAAGTTGAAATGATAAAGTTCCCAACGTCTTTTCCAGCGCAAATTAATTTCACAACGGGGCATACGATGTCTATTTGTGTGGATTGTCCCACTGCCCATTTTGATAATTGTGTGTGCCAAATCGTCGCCGCAACGGGTTTGCGAATGGACGTTCAGCGGCGGGCACCTAAGTGATGGGCATTCAATATCGAAGGAGAAAATGAATGAAAAATACTCTTTTGGCGGCAACAGTTTTGTTTGCTTCATCATCCTTTGCACTTGCAGAGACAATAGAAGTTGAGATGCTTAACAAAAACGAAGCGGGCGATCGCATGGTCTTTGGTCAGGAATTGATAAAAGCCAAGGTCGGCGATGTCATCCGCTTCATTCCAACAGACAAATCGCACAATGCGCAATCCGTGAAAGATGCACTTCCGAATGGCCAAGAGCCATTCCGTGGGAAGATGAACAAAGCGGTCGAATATGAGATCACTGAGACTGGACTAACGGCGATTATCTGTTTGCCACATCAAAACATGGGGATGGTTGCGCTTGTCGTGGCTGGAGATGACGTGAGTAACGCCGAGCAGGTTCTCAAGGCTCGTATTCCAGGTAAAGGTGGCAAAAAAATCGAAGCTCTAATTGAACAGGCTCGTTCAACTGTACCGACTGCGGAGAATGCTTCCGAACAGAACAGTTAGAATAAATTTGCTAGCAGCGGGCCTTTGCAGGCCCGCCGCTACTTTAGTCGTGTAATTCAAAATTTGATGATTACAAGCTACGCGCCCCAAACATCGTCATATCGGGCGGTGCCGTCTTCTCTGGGATGATTTCGGTAAGTGCCAGATATGCGTGCGCCTTGAGTTCCTGACTTGCGCGCATTTTGGAATGTCCAACCAGTGATTAGAAAACCCGATGCCATTCCGATGTGCAAAACAGCCAAATGACCAAACCAGAGCCATGCGCCACTGCCAATACAAAATATCAGTGTCCACATGAGGCCAAGGTAAATCATAACCTGGAAGCGTTGCACAGGGGGCAGTCTCTTCAATGAGTTCGATTCTGGATCCATAACGCTATTGTAAATATTTTTCATGAGTATTCTCCAAGCAATTATGGATGTATTACGCTGCGACTACAGAACTGGATCTTACTGAAAAGCTCCCAAACAAATCCGCTGCATAAACTGCTGTTGCGCAAGACAAACGCATTTAGCCATCCAGAGGGTGCCGTCAGTGAAAAGTTCTGAATTGTTTGGAAGCTTTTCGACCGGCTTACGAAAATCTGGGAAGGCGAGTGACATCAATGCCGAGGAAATCTAATTTTGTCTCGTGGGCCAAGTGATAAACTTTACTCTAAAAGCGTCCTGTGCGGCATTGGTTTCGGTACCCCAGCAGCAAACAGAGACTGGTTCAATTTGTCTGGCAGCGCCTTCGTCGGGGTCGACTCGGGATCAGCGCTGCATGTGTGATTGGGACCACACAGTTTGATAAATGGGCGTCGATTGTTGCCGGCTTGCCGATGATCCAAAATCGCCCAGGGCCGTATACTTCTTCACATGCACTCCCGCATTTGCACCCGAATATAAAACTCATCAGGAGATGATTTATGACATTTTTGAAAACAGCTTTAGCTGGAACAGTGGCTCTCGGATTTCTAGCAGGCGCAGCTTTGGCTGGTGGCCACTCAAAGGACATCGTCGACACAGCTGCTGGCAACCCAGACTTTTCAACATTGGTTGCAGCGGTTCAAGCAGCTGGACTTGTTGAAATATTGAAAGGCGAAGGCCCATTCACAGTGTTTGCACCGACAAACGCAGCTTTTGCAGCGCTACCAGAAGGTACAGTTGATAACCTGTTGAAGCCGGAGAACAAAGCGGCGTTGACATCAGTTCTAACATTCCACGTCGTGGCCGGTAAAGTTATGTCAACTGATCTGACAGAGGGCATGATTGCAGCAACTGTCGAAGGCGAAGAAGTTACGATTACGCTTGACGGCGGCGCAAAGGTTAACGGTGCGACGATCAGCACAGCCGATATTGAAACATCAAACGGCGTGATCCACGTTATTGATTCAGTGATTTTGCCAAAATCAGCAATGTAATCACTTGCCACCGGCTATGAATTTGATCTCGTCCGGTACAAATCGGGCGGGATTTTTTGTGATGAATAGTTGGACTGCTCAGCCGAAATACGCTCATCGCGCCACTGGCACGCATCAAACAGCAGGTTCAAGTGCAGCAGCTACCGTGCGACAGCCGACACTCGACCACCAATTTCGACCCAAGCCAATATTCTGGATACAAAAATAATTACACCATAAAAGGCCAAAATGCTGACTTTAGTTAATCGCTTTCAGTTGGAAGCTACTAAGTTCTAACGACTGGTTCATGGTCAAACTTCTGTGGCAATACATAAATTGAATAGTGAGAGAGTGATATGAAAGATTTTAGAATGCGTTTTCTAACAGTGCTGAGCCTTACAATGTTTATTGCCACACCTGCCTATGCCGATTTATCAGTTTCATTTAATGAAGGTGCACCGAAAGACCGGTTTTCATTCAAAAATGTTGGTGAGTGCCCAATATCCTCTGCAACTCTGAAACTCGATTTGTCAGGCAGTAGTTCTGGTTTGATCTTTGATGTAACCGGCAGTGGTGCCGGAGTTGAAGTGTTTCAGCCTTTAGAATTTGTAAGCGGGAGAAATTCCCTGATGAAAGTTCCGACCATTCAAGATGGTGATGATTTCGTGGAAATGAACATCAAAAAACTCGCACCAGGTGGTTCGATCGCTTTTACAGTCGACATTGACGATACAAAAGGTGGTCGAGAAATCACTGTATCCGGCTCTGAAATCAAAGGAGCGTCAGTTCGGCTTGTACAAGC
>JAHEJF010000335.1 GCA_024639025.1 Ahrensia sp.
AGAAGTGTTGGGAAGTGTGGTCCGGCAGTTTCGCTCAAGTGAAATCCCAACGCATTGGCGTCGGCAAAATCGTCCCGAACATACAATGCGTTCTCTTCCACTGAGACATAGACCTGTACGGAAAGCGCGCCGGGCTCATTTTCTTTCATGGCTTGCGTAACGCCTTTGTAGATTGCGGTCAGTTCCTCAAGTTTGCCTGGCTTTGCTGTCCATTTGTAGACGACTGTAATTGCGTTGCTTTCCATGTTCTTTCTCCAATTATCGTACCTGATGACCAGAAATTTGATAGTAACTGATCAATTACCTTGACATGGGTAACTGAATGATTACCTTGGTGTCAAGAAGTTTTTTTTGAGGACAAGATGCCAAACCCAAAAGGATACAAGCGAGAAGAGGTGCTGGACCGCGCGATAGAGCTGTTTCGGCGCCAAGGCTATTCAGCCACCAGCACCGCAGAACTCGTCAACGCGCTCGGCATGAATCGCAAGAGCATGTATGCTGAGTTCGGCTCAAAGCAGAAACTGTTTGAGGCGGCTTTGGAACGCTACAGCGAGATCAATCTGTCACGCGTTTTGGCGCCGATTGAAGCACCGGACGCCAATGCAAAGTCTATTCGGAGCGCCTTCCTTGGATACGCAAAGGCGGGCGAAACACGTTTTAGGGGACTAGGCTGTCTGATGGCCAACACGGCAGTTGAACGTGCAGCCCTTGATCCCGGAAGCGCCATATTTGTGGATGCCTATCTTGAGCGTTTGTCGCGTGGCTTTCGCAATGCACTCGAAAACGCAGCGCGTGATGGAGATGTTGATGGTGACGCAAATCTCGATGACCTGGCTGCACACTTCGTCAACGCTGTTGTCGGCATTTCTGCACTATTGAGGGCGAACGCCACCGCAGAACAAATGCACGCCGCCGGGAGGGGGGCGACCAGCATGCTCGCCATCAGGGACTAACTCGGCATCAGGCGTCGTGGAACTGCAGTGATTGAGCTTCTGAGACACTGCAACGCTCTGAAGCTACCTGTCATCTGCCAGTATATACTTTGCGACTGCCAGGCGCGGGTTGGCAAATTTCATTGCCAGTTTGCGGTTTTTTTCAATGTGGGGAAGCCTGGCGCGGTAGTCTTCTTCGGAAATTTCTGAAACGGCGGTGCGGATTTCATCGAACGTCTTGCAGATGATCATGCCTCGGCTGTCAAATGTTTCCTCAACATTCGGCGCACCCCAATAGATGGGTACGGCACGACACAGAAGACTATCGACCAGCTTTTCAGTGAAATAGCTTTCTTCGCGCACGTTCTCGATGATGACCGAATAGCGATAGGGGGCTAATCCGTCAGATTTGCGCTCGAACGGCACATAGCCACGTCCCAATACATCAGCCTGCGGCATTTGATTGCGAAGCCAGTCCGCGACCTGATGGCGCAATTGGTGACCCGGCAGGGATTTCTTGTTTGATGCAATTAGGGAAAGCATTTTCGTCTTGCTGGTGTCGACTGTGTCGCGGTCCGTGACCCAGGTGCCCATGGCATTGAATTTTCGGGCGATCACCGCTTTTTCCAGCATGCCCGTGTTGATCGTAAAGAATCGGTGGAAACGCCACTGAAGGAGGCGGGCAAATCGCATTTTTGAAGCGTGGAGCGCTTCGGGTTCGGTAAACATGACGGAGAGTTTCGCTTTCACCCCGAAGCGCGGATAGAACAAAGTCCGCGATTTGGCGTAACCGATCAGATGATCGTTAGCTGATAGATCCGACACTTTCAGGCCTTCAATATTTTCCGGTTTACCCAGCGGCCACACCAACTCCTCGAGCAGCACATTTGCCAACAAAAAATACTTTAACTCAGGCGCAATCACAGCGACCCGAGGCTTGTTTGTGTCCACGGCACTGTCCAGGAGATCACTCAACTAGCGCCACCAACTTTCCGGCATCGCAATGTCATCCCGATCGCGCCAGTTTCTTTCATCCAAAGCATGGGGCAACTGGATTTCTTTCTCATTCCTGCACTGGTCAACCAGATCCCTGCGCAGAAAGGTAACTTCGATCGCTCTTGGAACATGCACACCCTTGTAAGTCGCAATGCCGCAGCAATTGTTGGGATGGACATGGCAGATTGAAAACGTGCTGTAAATTTTTTCAAACAGGCCCGAAAGCATTTTTAGAAAGTGTCGGTCAAACATGCTTTGAAGCGAATGGAACTCTACAATGATGACGGAGAAGCGACGCAGCGTAGCTTCAGATTCAAATGCCAGCACCTCGTACTCGCTGCCCTCAATGTCCATTTGCAATATCAGCTCATCTTCGGAACCGTCCAGGCTTTGAGCCATCCAGTCACTGAGTGTGATGAAGTCACCACTGGAATGACTGCCCAAAAATTTGCGGATCATCTGAAAATTCGGATCTTCGATCGGCGATTGCGACACGCTCGCATCGGCCATGAAAGATTTGATTCCGTACCCTTTACTCAGTTCGCTTTCGAAGCTTGCCTTGTACTCGACGCCGGGACTGAAGCAATGACTGATGCCATCTAGCACGTCGGGCACCAAGTATCCTCCATCACCGTCGCCGCCGACACGAGTCAAATCCACCGAAACATAGTTTTCCCTGAATCGGGCCAGGAATTTCTCAACTTCCGATGGGGCAGCAGCCTTCTTGGCAATAATCCCGCGCTGCAGCACAAACTGCTTCAAACGATTGTTGATGCTCATATTCCGCTTCTGCCCTCAGCGATTTAATGCAGCTATGCCATAGCCATCGGATGTTTGAGACATCTAATGGCATTGGAATCAACAAAAAACTCACGAAACGTTAGTTTTTCAACGCAAGGCGAGGGCAACCTGCGTGCAATGATCAACACTTGCAGGGTCCAGTGAGACCAATGTACCGATACGAGCGACAACTCTGGCACTCAAAATGGGAGGCTGATTTGACTATTTATCGCCCAAACACGGCCGCATGAAACGGCGTGCATAGGCGTAATCCATCCGTTCAATTCGCGCTTTCAAGCCCCCATTGGTACGTATCCAGGATCTGACCCACGAGGGGTACTTCTTGAGTATATAGCGTGCCGCTAAGGCATTTGCTGCATCGCTTGAACCGTAGGGAAGATGAAAGCCGAACGACGCACCTTTCTTGATGCACAACTTGCGTTTTGGCACCGACAGAAACAACGTGCATGCTGAATCGCACGGTCCAGAGAATCGCAAGATGCTGCCGTTGCGCGCGTACAAATTTGCCCGCTGGACATAGCGAGAAATTTGGCCACCGCGATCCGATCGAATATTGACGATCTTGGATGAGCTTTTAAGTGGAGCTGCAAAAGCCGTAGGTGCAAGCGCAATGATGAGAACCACTGCAACAAGTGCACTGGAGTATTTGCCAATCATAGTGTCGTTTCCTTCTCCCAGTGCACATGGAGATAGAACCAAAGAGCACAAAGGCAAGCCGGCCGAAGCTGAACTTTTGTGAGAATTGGAAATGGGC
>JAHEJF010000336.1 GCA_024639025.1 Ahrensia sp.
CCTCGATCCGAAGCCTTTTCTGGGCCTGTTGGCAAAAATTGGTCTGCCGACCCACATCAAGGACGTCAATGGAGAGCGTGTATTGTCCTTTGCATGAGATTTTCAGGGTCCTTTATCGAGGGAATTGAGGATCGCGGCCATGATTGTACTCTCGATAGCCAAATTGCTGGTGCGGGTAAGCAATGCCGACATCGTGCGCGGTATGGTTAACCATAAGTTAGTTTGCATTTATTTAGGCTATGGAATTAGATAAAATTGTCATAAATTAAGTCCAAGCGAGCTTGTCCAGCCGGGGAAGAGAATATGCGTACTATCATTAGAGTTGGCTTTATTGCCGGGTTTGCAACATTGCTGTCGGGTTGTATTTCGGTCGGACCTGGTGGATTTGGTGGCGGAGGCACACCGGCACCACGCACACCCACTTTCGCCGAAGGCAATTGGCAGCAGGGTGCGTTGGCTTCATATGTATTTGGCAATGGCAGCTTTGTCGGTACGGCTTCTGATACCGGCAACAAAGTAGCTGACGGCACTTATCGCTATATCAATGCCAACACGATCCAGATTTCGTCATTCTCAGCTGTTCAGCAGAAAACAATCGTTGCCAATTGTTTGCTGGTCAATGGCGACACGATGAATTGCACGAGCGACACCGGATCGACCTTCTCACTGGTTCGTACGGCGCGTTTTATATAAGCCTGTCTCACAACGGCACATTGCTCACATTGGATCCCTGACACCGTGTGTTTTGGGGAATAATTGTGTTTCCGAGGCGGTTCGTCGTTGACGTGAGCGATCATTCACTGACACACTGAACCCACATTCCAAAATACATCGTTGCGCAACAAAAAGGGTGCGCGGCAAATCTTTGGCAAATGGAGGCCTTCATGAAGAAAATTGCACTTGTAGCGGCTTTGGGTGTTTCGGCGCTCGCTTTGAACACAGGCATCGCAGCAGCTGACTACACTTTAAACATTCTACACATCAACGATTTTCATTCGCGAATCGAGCCCATCAATCGGTTCGACTCGACTTGCGATGCAGAAGACGATGCTGAGGGCAAATGTTTTGGCGGTATCGCACGGGTTAAAACCAAGCTTGACGAGCGGCGTAGCAGTTTAAGCAGCACAGACCAAAACGTGCTTTTTGTTATCGGTGGGGACCAATTTCAGGGCTCTCTTTTCTATTCAACGTACAAGGGCAAGGCTGACGTCGAGTTCACCAATCAGATGGGGGTGGATGCCATGGTGTTGGGCAACCACGAGTTTGATGATGGTCCGGAAGTGCTGGCTGAGTACATAAAGGCCGCCGACTTTCCGATAATCTCCGGAAATATCCTGTTTGGCGCCAACACGCCGCTTGGCGATAGCGTGGCGCCATATCTGATCAAGGAAGTTGGTGGCGAAAAAATTGGCATCCTTTCAGCAACAGCAACCGACACCGAAGAGCTTTCCTCACCTGGTCCGGGATTGTTGTTTGTTGACGAGGTGCAAGCGCTACAGGACCAAGTGTCTGAGTTGGAAGAGATGGGAGTCAACAAGATCGTATTGGTCTCGCATGTTGGGTTTCCCCGCGACAAAGAGATAGCTGCGATGGTTGACGGCCTTGATGTGATCGTTGGAGGGCACTCCAATACGCTGCTCTCCAATATTCGGGACAGAGCGACAGACGTGTACCCAACCATGGTTGAAAATCCGTCTGGCATGCAGGTGCCCATTGTTCACGCCTATGCCTATTCAAAATATTTAGGTGAATTGCGTGTGACTTTTGATGACGACGGCAATGTTCTCCGTGCCAATGGCGAACCGCATCTGCTCGATGCATCGGTCGAGCCGGATGCTGAATTCGCCAGCCGTGTTTTGGATCTTGCCGGCCCAATCGAGGAGCTCAAAGGCACGATTGTCGGTGAAACTACCGAACCGATCAATGGCAATCGCGAGCAATGCAGAGCCCAGGAATGCCAAATGGGTAATCTTGTCGCCGACGCAATTCTGGACCGGGTGAAGGGACAGGGCGTCCAGATCGCATTCCAGAACGGTGGTGGTCTTCGTGCTTCTATCGATGCTGGCGAGATCACCATGGGTGAAGTTTTGACAGTTCTGCCATTCCAAAACACTCTGGCAACCTTCGAGATCAAGGGCTCTGATGTGATGGCCGCTCTTGAAAACGGCGTTGGCCAAATTGAGGAAGGCGCAGGTCGCTTTCCGCAAGTCGCGGGTATGACTTTCAATTTCGATTCCAATGCCGAACCCGGGAGCCGTATCTCCAATGTCATGGTCGCAGAAGGCGATGGATTTTTGCCCTTGGATATGGAAGCAACTTATAAAGCGGTTTCCAACAACTTCATGCGCAATGGTGGAGATGGCTATTCCGCCTTCACAACAGCGGCCAATGCCTATGATTATGGCCCGGGCCTGGAGCAAGTTGTTGCCGACTACCTGACAGCGAACAATCCATATACACCCTTCATTGATGGACGCATTACCGCGGGCACCGCTGAAATGGCGAAAGAAGTTGCAATGGAAGCCAAGGTCGAGGAACAGGTTGCGGTTGTCGTGCCTGAAACCAGCCTTGGTGCTGGTGCTCTGGCCACAACGGGTCCGACAATCGAGGCACCCGCCATGGAAAAAGAGACAATGGAAAAAGAGACCATGGAAAAGGGCGGCCATGTGGTGGTTGCCGGCGATACCTATTGGGATTTGGCCAAGAAGTACTATGGCGATGCGACCATGTGGACCAAGCTTGATGAAGCCAATCCAGAGTATCGCGCTAAGGGATTGGAAATCGGGACCACCCTGGTGGTGCCACAATAATTCTGACGACGACCATTCTGAGAGATGCCCGCCTTGCGCGGGCATTTTTATTTGGGGCATGATCTAGATACTGTCAGCCTTTGATGGAATCGCGATATCCGGATTTGTCCAATGATTTTAGTGCCCAAATCCGCGCCAGCATTTCAGTTAAAGACTGAAACGCTCTATCAGAAGATGCACCAAATTGGCATTGATGTGCAGAATAGTGGGAGCCGTTCCCTGACAAAAACTGTATCGTGCTTTTGACGCATTGAAACAGTCTAAAAGGGTTCTATTTTACCGGTGAATGATTAGGTGCTAACTCCATGAACATGACGACAAAAATCAATCGAGAAGCGGCAAAGGCCATAGGTCCGCTCCCACCTGGGCATCCACCGGTGAAAATCCACAAAGTGGGCGTTCTGCTGATCAACCTGGGTACACCGGATGGCACAGACTTCAAATCGATGCGCCGTTATCTGAAAGAGTTTCTGACCGATAAACGCGTTATCGAATGGCCCAGAGCGCTTTGGTACCCGATCTTGTTTGGCATTGTTCTGAACACACGCCCGGGAAAAGTTGGCAAGGCGTATGAGGAGATCTGGAACAAGGAACTGGATGAGAGCTATTTGCGCACCTACACGCGCTCGCAGGCTGAAAAGCTGTCCGACGCGTTGAAGGGCC
>JAHEJF010000337.1 GCA_024639025.1 Ahrensia sp.
GTGGTTTCACCCTCAGAAAGCCCTTTGACATCTTTTTCCCAGCGCTCAGGAAGTTCCAGTTCGAGCACACGACCCAGATCACGAACGGTCACATCGCGTACCTGTGCCGCCAGCGCCTTGGTTCCATCGCATCCATTCACCCGACCGCGCATGTTATTGGCTTCGGTACGGCGCGCTTTCAATTGGCTGCGTCGCTTGCTCTCAGGAATAACGAAAATAACCTGTTGAAGCATGTACTCTGTGGATGTGGGCTTCTGGCCGCCCTGTTCCAGCATCTTGGCCACAACATCTTGCTCGTTCATCAGCTGACTTTGACCACGTGCACGAGACTGAACCAACTGGGACCAACCGATTTGGACCCGAATAAAATCCTTGAAATGGTCCGCTGTCACGCCAGACTGATTGAGGATTTGGGTCAGCTTGCTGGTTGAGAGCTTATTGTTGCGGGCAAAGTTGGCAAATGCAGAGTTGACCTGACTTTCAGGTATACGAAATCCTGCCTTGCGAATAGCATCGCGTTTCAATGCCTCTTCGGTCAACTCCTCAAGGGCTATGCTTTGCAAGCCACCTGATCTTCGTTGCAGCCTGAGAAACGCAACCCGTCGTGCAATCGCGTAGCTTGTCACAACCTCGTCATTGACCACGACTTTGATTTGAGACGCCTGCGCCTGCGGCGCCACGAAAAATGAGCGATGCCCCAGATCAGGCGAGACAGGTGAGACTGCAAATGAAAGTGCCAGAATGGGTGTAAACAGTATTGGAAGTTTTCTCATATTATCTCCGCCCATATCGAAATGGCGACTCGTGAAATTCAGTTCAAACTTAGCTTTCCTTAAGCTGTGCCGCAACAATAGCCTTATCTTTGGCCAAAGCATGGCTCACGGCATCAAAAGGTGGAAGCAAGCTTATCGGTTCCAAAATCGCCCAACGTTCGAAGTGAGATGAACAGATTGTAGCTTCTTTGAATTGCGCCATCGCTGTCTCGGTCTTCCGCGTAAGTGGCACGAACAAGGAAGCAGTCACAAACGTACGCCAGGCCGAGCGAATATTTGTCTATTTCATCATTGACCAAATCATAGGTCGTCGAGCCCGATACATACCAACTATCGAACAACCGCAGGGTTCCACCCAATGAGAACTCATGACGATTGCGCGCAAAACCATATTGGGGCTGAGCATCAATAAATGCATAATTTGCCGCAAGCCTGAATAGATCTGATGAATAGGCAGAGGAAACCTCAGCTCGCCTGGTTGTAAAGTTCTTGTCGTCGAAACGAGCCGCTAGTCCCGCACTGAACCCAACCGGGCTGGTTAGTGTCAGCGCACCAACAAAGTCCGACCGGTCTGTCTCCAGGCCCGAGTCTGCGCCAGTGTTGAACGTATCGCCTTGAGCAAACGAGTTCTTTCCGGCCAGATGATAGGATTGACCAAACACCCCGTTCAACCCCCAGCCATTCCCAAATCTGCCGGAGTAACGAATACCAACATTGGCCCGAGTACCGCCTTCAATCCGGTCAAATCCGGAAAATTTATCGCGTTGAAACAGCGATGAGGCATCAAAGACCAGGCTTTGTGCATCTTCATTCAACAGGCTACCGGCATAACGTTCGTCTGGTCGTGCATAGATTTGTGCGATCGGCTCAAGCACATGCGTCGCGCTGGACGTTGAAAAAAGGATGGGATAGCGAATCTCGAGCCCTGCCGTCACCATGGCACGATAGTAGGTGCCGTCAGCAAGCAGCGTGTTGCCGCTGGCTGCCATTGTGCTCGAAAGTAAACCGCTGTCGCGTGAATCAAACACCGTCGTGTCGGTCTGGGCATGCAGCATGGGCGTGATTACCAAACCACCCTGGGTGATTATGGTGCGTTTCCACTCGGTTTGTGCTGACAAACGCCAGCTATCGGCATCAACACCCGGTGTCGCGAAGTTGGAATCACCGAAAACATTGCGGTCATCGGTAACACTGCGCACGACACCGCGGGTATTGACATCGAACGACAATTGGCCACCCGCCACCGGTTCCTTCACCACGTAATTGTAGTCAGTGCTGGGAAGCACCATTGCTTGCTGATCTTCAGCGGTGCTTGAAGTGCTGGCAACTTGGCGATCAAATTTGATCAGGCGCGCATCAAAATAGCTTCTGTCACCAATCCCGGTCAGAAAAACCCTGTTTTGGAAAGTGGAGCCGTCATACCCCTCAATTTGGTAGGTTTGGGCAAAATTATCATCGCTCTGCAGCATTCCGTTCCACCCGAAAACCCAGCGCGAATTGAGATTAAATCGACCGGAAGTGCCGATCATGCCCCGGTTCTCTACCGTTGAATCAATATCGGTCGAGTCAAATGCGTCGGGCTGTAATTGGTGAATGCCTGCAGTCTTCAGCGTAAAAGTACCGTTCTCAAAGCGTTGGCGATATTCGGCCTCGCCCAAAAAACCCTGTTTGGAATATCCGGTCGCCGAAAATGTAAGGTCTCGGTTGGGCGCGAGATTCACGAAATACGGGACACGCAACCCAAAGCCCAATTCACTGGCGAAACGAAAATTGGGCGCCAAAAAACCGGTCTTGCGCTTAACAGATGGGTCGGCCGTTGTGAATACGGGAAGGCCGGCAATTGGTACGCCCAATAGCTCAAAGCGTGCACGTTCGAAACGAATGGTCTTTTCTTCACCGTTCCAGATGATCTTTTGGGCCTTGATCTGCCACAGCGGTGGCCGTTCAGGATGGTTTGGACAGGCTTCGCATGCCGTGTACACTCCGTTGACGAAGGTGGTCAGAGAGCCGTTTTGCCGGGTTGCGCTTTCGGCAGCAAAGCGTGTGCGTTCTGGTGTAACAACGCGCAACGCATTGACGAAGCCTTCGCGGAAATCGTCCGTAATGTCCACTTCCTCGGCAAAGGAGCGCGTCCCATCAGGTTGCAAGATCTCGACATTGCCGATCGCAATCAGTCGGCGCGTCGGTTGATCATAAATCAGGCGATCGGCAATCAATCGTGTGCCGTCATAGTCGATTCGCACTTCTCCGATCGCTGTGATCGTTTGCTGATCATTGTCGTAGACCAGTTCATCAGCTTGCAATAGCAACTGTGCGTCGGGAGCGCTCAGATCAGGTTGGTCGATTGCAGGGTTTGTTTGAGAGACCGCGGGAAGGGCAAATGCGCAGGAAACCAGGCAAGACAGCGCAATGGCGCGCAAGGTATTGCGGCGTTCTACCCAACGATCCCCCGGCAAGTTTAATCGCCGTTGTCCCAAACGTCCCGTCAACTATCCATCCTCGCGATGCAGCAAATACGCAATACCAAACATGCCCGCAGCGACGACCGGTAACCAGGCTGCAAGAACTGGAGAAATTATGCCCGCTGCACCAAAAGACTTGGCCACCTCCGTGATCACATAAAGCATGAACGCAGCGACAATGCCACCCAAAATCATGCTTGCTGACTGGCCAAAACGCACGAATCTCAACGATACG
>JAHEJF010000338.1 GCA_024639025.1 Ahrensia sp.
GCAGTCGCGTGCCAGGCAAAGTGCTGCGGCATGAAACTCGAAACAAAATAATACGAATGATCATAGCCATTGCGCATATTGATCTCGACCTTTTGAGTACTCTCCGCACAGGCCGCTGCAAGCAATTGGGTCTGCAATTGCTCATCAAGAAAATTGTCCGCCTTGCCCTGATCCACAAGGATCTCGATGCTGGAGGGGGCGGTCCGGACCAGTTCACAGGCATCATGCTGTTTCCAAACTGACTGATCTTCGCCCAGATAAGCGGTGAAAGCCCTTTGCCCCCATGGCACTTTGCTCGGCGCCACAATTGGAGAGAATGCGGAGACCGATCGATATCGACCGGGATTTTTCAAGTGTAGCGTAATCGCACCATGGCCACCCATTGAATGGCCAGTAATCGCTTGGCTATCCATGTCTGCCTGCTCGAATTGATCGCCAATGAGCCTTGGCAATTCATCGACAATGTAGCGTTCCATCTGAAAGTGTGGTGCCCAGGGGTCTTGTGTGCTGTTGATGTAAAAACCGGCACCCTGCCCCAGATCATAGGCTTCATCATTTGCCACGTCGTCACCACGTGGCGACGTGTCTGGCGCGATCACCATCAGGCCATGTTCGGCAGCAAGCCTCAACACACCGCCTTTTTCCATCACATTAGACCAATTGCATGTCAGGCCGGATAGATACCAAAGCACCGGCACCTTGCCGTCTCTGGCTTGGGGCGGCTTGTAAACCGCAAAGCGCATTGTGCAATTGCAGGCGTTGCTATCGTGGTCAAAAACACCCAACTCGCCATCAAAAGCGGCGATCATCTGAACGGTCTGGATCAATACAATACCACCGAGCGGATGCTTTCACCGGCATGCATAAGGTCAAAACCCTTGTTGATATCATCCAACGGCATTGTATGGGTGATCAGGCTGTCAATATCGATCCGCCCTTCCATGTACATGTCAACGATCTTGGGCACATCTGTGCGACCACGCGCCCCGCCAAACGCAGTTCCGCGCCAGGATCGGCCTGTGACCAATTGGAAGGGGCGCGTTGCAATTTCAGCACCGGCTGGTGCCACACCAATAATGATGCTGGTGCCCCAGCCCTTGTGACAGCATTCCAGCGCTGTGCGCATGACATCGGTATTGCCAATACATTCGAAAGAATAATCCGCACCGCCGCCCGTCAACTCGACCAAATGGTTTGTCAAATCGTCTTTGACATCCTTTGGATTGACAAAGTCTGTCATGCCAAATTTGCGCGCAATCGCTTCTTTGGTTGGGTTCATGTCGACACCAACGATCTGGCGCGCACCAATCATCCTCAGACCTTGGATCACATTCAGTCCGATACCGCCCAATCCAAAAACCACCGCAGTCGAATTGGGCTCCACCTTGGCTGTGAACATAACGGCACCGATGCCGGTCGTCACACCGCAACCGATGTAGCAAATCTTGTCGAACGGAGCGTCCTTGCGCACTTTCGCCAGTGAAATCTCAGGCAGAACTGAATAGTTGGAGAAGGTCGAGCAGCCCATATAGTGCAGGATTTTCTCACCCTTGTAGGAAAACCGACTGGTGCCGTCCGGCATAACGCCCTGGCCTTGTGTCGAGCGAATTTTCTGGCACAGATTGGTTTTCGGGTTGAGGCAATATTCACACTCGCGACATTCCGGTGTGTAAAGCGGAATCACGTGGTCGCCGACCTCCAGATCCTGCACGCCAGGCCCCACTTCCACGACCACTCCGGCACCTTCATGTCCCAAAATCGCCGGAAACGCACCTTCTGGATCTGCACCCGACAAGGTAAACTCGTCTGTGTGACATATCCCGGTTGCTTTCATTTCAACCAGCACTTCGCCGGCTTTGGGGCCATCCAGGTCGACCTCAACAACTTCCAGCGGTTTACCTGCTTCAAACGCAACGGCAGCTCGTGTCTTCATTGTTTCCTCCCCAATGTCTGTATTCAGGTTAGGCTCAAATATTTCGTCTGTGCAAGTCCGTCGTGGCGAATAATGCTGACCGCGGTTGCTCAAGGAGATCCACTGTTAAGCTTAATACAACAATCAAATTGCCTCGAAATTGTTGAGAAATTACAGTGAGTAATGTCAAAGAACCACGTCAAACGCCTCACTGACAGATTATTGGCCTGCCTGGTTCATCCAGCAGGAGTGGTGTCTGTTCTTTCCGTGGGCATGATCCCGCTCTACTGGGTCGAAGACCGCTGGCAACAAATGCCATTTGTTGTCCTTGTCATTGCGGTGATGGCTTCATGTTTCTATCTGTTGACGCGACGCATTGCGTTTTCTGCCTATCTGTCGCTGACCATCATGATCATCACCACGTTGATGTCCGTTGCCAAGTTCCGGGGCAAGGGATTTGACCTTCATGTCTACGACTTCGCATTCACAGCCACCGATCTTGATGCCTTGAAGTTCATCACGGCCGAGTACGCCAATTTGGTAGCGCCTGTGCTGCTTGTTCTGGTCTGCGCGATTGTCGGTCTTGCGTTGATTTGGCGTAAAGATAAGCCAAGATCGCATCATCTTGCTCTGCGTGCCGCACCGCTTGCGGTGAGTGCACTGGCTTTGCCCGCCGCATACCCCGTCGGCGAACATGAGCCGCGGTACTTCTACTACCTATCGGGATTCAACGCGTCTTCGTTTTATGTTTCCCTTCTTGACATCTCGGATCGCTTTTCTGAAGAGCCAATGGTCAGCCGGCTGGATGCCATCAAGGACGCGCAACCCTTTGAAAAAGTCGATGGCTGCGGCAGCTTCTCACAAAGGCCGGATATTTATTTTGTCTTGAGCGAAAGCGCGACCAATACCGCGACCTATCCGCAGCTCAATATCAAGTCAGAACCCAAAGACGCCTTTGTCTCTCAGGACGGCAAATCGCGCACCCTCCGGGTTGAGACATTTGGGGGTGGCACATGGATATCAAACTTGTCGCTGATGACCGGACTGCCCTCCCGGCACTTCGGATGGCGCTCGCCTTATCTGACGGTTCAGCTCGAAGGCCGCATTCACGAGTCAATTCCAAGCCTGCTGAAGCGGTGTGGCTATCGGTCAGCGGCTGTGCTGCCAATGAGCAAAGCCTTTGTTAATGAAGGGCCCTTTCTGCAATCAATCGGGTTCGATACCGTTGATGGATATGAAGAAATCGGTGCCACGCATTTCAGGCACCGGGATACTTTTTATTATGAAGCGGCAAACAGCCTGATTGAGGATCATCTGGAGAATGATGGACGCCCCTTGTTCCTGGAAATCCAGACAATGTTTGCGCATTCTCCGTTCAAAAAGAAAAAAGAAGACCACATCAGGTTTCAAGAAGAAGCCTATTCGGAAGATCCAGCACTGAACGAATATGTGCGGCGGGTCTACATTGCGCAAAACGACTTCCATGCCTTCTTGGAGCAGCGCAAAAAACTGCAACCAAACCGCCCATTCGTGGTTCTGGAATTTGGC
>JAHEJF010000339.1 GCA_024639025.1 Ahrensia sp.
AGGCAAAAATGATGAGCATTGGCCTTCATTGTCGACTGATTGGACGGCCTGGTCGCGTCCAAGCGCTGCGGCGGTTCATGGAATATGCCAAATCCCATGCAGACGTGTGGTTCGCCAAGCGGGTGGAAATCGCAGACCACTGGCACAATCACCACCCGCCGGAGCATCATCTATCGCGTCCTTCCCACATGGAGCGCGCAGAATTCATCGATCACTATGGCGGTGTTTTCGAACACTCGGCCTGGATTGCAGAACGCGCCTATGATCTCGAACTCGGCGACGCCCACAACACGGCGATCGGGTTGCACAATGCCTTGGCACGCATGTTTCGCTCGGCTTCCCGTGAAGAACGTCTCGGCGTGCTGACCGCGCACCCCGATTTGGCCGGCAAGTTGGCTGCCGCAAAGAGGCTGACAGCAGAATCGACATCCGAACAAGCAAGCGCAGGGCTTGATGCGCTGACGGCAGAAGAGCATGCCGATTTCACCGAACTCAACACGGCTTACACCGAGAAACACGGCTTTCCCTTTATCATTGCCGTCAAGGGGCTGACCAAGAATCAAATTCTCAAATCATTCAAACAACGCATTGAAAATGATAGCGATACAGAGTTTGCAACAGCCTGCAAACAAGTTGAACGGATCGCACTTTTGCGCCTGAAAGACCTACTACCATGACCGACAAGACCACCTATTATGCGCCGCAGGGCGGGTTGCCAGAACAACAAGAACTGCTCTCGAGCCGTGCCATCTTCACCAACGCCTATGCTGTGATACCACGTCGTGTGATGACCGACATTGTGGTCAGCTTTTTTCCCGGCTGGACTTACACCCGCGGCTGGGTTCTTGCACGTCCCCTGACAGGCTTTGCCGAAACCTTTGCCCAGATCATCATGGAGGTTTCTCCCGGCGGTGGGTCAGACCGACCCGAGACCGATCCGGGAGCTGAATGTGTCATTTTTGTTCTTGAAGGTCAGCTGGAAGTGACGTTGAACGGCCAAGTTCACGCCATGCAAGAGGGTGGATATGCCTATTTACCGCCCCTCAGTGATTACAAAATAACCAACACATCGGACCAACCTGTGCGTTTTTGCTGGATACGCAAAGCATATGAACCTGTTGAAGGAATCGAGCCGCCATCAGCGTTCTTTACCAACGAGCGGGACACCCAGAACACCGAAATGCAGAACACTTCAGCTTGGTCGACAACCCGCTTTGTCGATCCGGCGGACATGGCACATGACATGCACGTCAATATCGTCAACTTTCTGCCGGGCGGTGCGATCTCCTTCTCGGAAACCCATGTGATGGAACACGGTATCTACATTCTCGAGGGAAAAGGGGTTTATCGCCTCAACGACGACTGGGTCGAAGTACAGGCAGGTGACTTTTTGTGGTTGCGCGCCTTTTGCCCACAGGCCTGCTATGCCGGCGGGCCCGATCGGTTCCGGTACCTTCTTTACAAAGATGTCAACCGACATCCTGCACTGAGGCTTCCTTGATGGGTGAGCAGATCACAATTCAGGAGATGAGCCGCCAGGCCTTCGCACCATTTGGTGATCTTATCGAGATTTCCGGAGAGCCTGACCGGATCATCAATCAAGGCTTGTGCGGGCGCTATCATGATCGCGCCAAATTCGACTTTGGACCCGACTGCACCGGCGGTGTCAGTTTGTTTGATGCCGAGCCACGCAGCCTGCCCTATGAGTTGCAAATGGTCGAGCGCCATCCATTGTGTTCTCAGGCCTTTATACCCATGCATCAAAATCCATTTCTGGTCATAGTTGCCGAGGGCCACGACGACCAGCCCGGCCCCGTGCACGCCTTCATCACCAAGGCAGGCCAAGCCATCAACTTCCATCGCAACGCCTGGCATGGCGTGTTGACTCCCCTGTCGGCTCCCGGCCTATTTGCTGTGATCGATCGCGTAGCTGAAGGCGACAACCTTCAGGAGTACTGGTTTACCAAGAGCAAAAAAATTGTCCTGGAAGGGGCGTAGAACTTACATTCAAGGTCAGAGTGGGGATATTATTATGGCTGACAATTCAATCGGGACGGCAGAACAACTGCGCGATCCCAACTACACACCACCGCTTGCCAAGGCGATACCGCTGGGAATCCAGCACGTCCTGGCAATGTTCGTTTCCAACGTAACACCCGCGATCATCATATGTGGTGCCGCTGGTTTCGGATTTGGCTCAAATTCACCAGACTTCCCGCAGATGATCTACATGATCCAGATGTCGATCTTCTTTGCGGGCGTAGCAACCCTTATCCAGACAATCGGCGTCGGACCCGTTGGCGCAAAACTGCCCATCGTTCAGGGAACATCATTTGCGTTCATTCCGATCATGATCCCGCTCGTAGCGGGCAAAGGTGTGGATGCAATTGCAGTCTTGATGGGCGGCGTGATTGTGGGCGGCTTTTTCCACGCATTTCTCGGGCTCTTCATCGGCAAGATCCGTTTCGCCCTACCACCGTTGGTCACAGGTTTGGTTGTCACAATGATCGGCCTTGCATTGGTGAAGGTTGGCATTCAATACGCAGCCGGAGGTGTTCCAGCCATCGGCAAGCCAGAATATGGCTCACTGCTCAACTGGTCCATGGCTGGCGTGGTGATCGTTGTCACGCTCGGACTGAAGTTCTTCGCCCGCGGCATGGTTTCAATCTCTGCGGTATTGCTCGGCTTGATCGCCGGCTACCTTGTCGCCCTTATGTTGGGCCAGGTGAACTTTGGTAATATTGGCAATGCAGCTTCGTTCGCACTGCCAAATCCACTGCACTTTGGCGTAGAATTCACAGCAGCGGCCATCATCGGCTTTTGTTTGATGAGCTTTGTATCAGCGGTCGAGACCGTTGGTGACGTATCAGGCATCACGAAAGGTGGTGCAGGCCGCGAGGCGACCGACAAGGAAATCCAGGGCGCAACATTCGCCGACGGTCTGGGCACGGCTGTTTCCGGTTTCTTTGGTGCGTTGCCAAACACATCATTCTCGCAAAATGTGGGACTGATCGCCATGACAGGCGTGATGAGCCGCACAGTTGTCACCATCGGCGCCGTCTTCCTGATCCTGTGTGGAATGATACCCAAAGTCGGTGCAATCATTGCCACCATTCCAATCGAAGTGCTGGGCGGTGGCGTGATCGTCATGTTCGGCATGGTCGTCGCAGCGGGCATGTCCATGCTGTCCGACGTGCATTGGAACCGCCGCAACATGGTCATTTTTGCGATTTCCATTTCTCTGGGTTTGGGCCTTCAGCTCGAGCCGGGCGCATTGCAATACCTGCCCGGCACATGGAAGGTACTTGCCACATCCGGCATTCTGCCAGCTGCCCTTATCGCGATTGTTCTGAACCTTATTCTGCCTGAAGAACTGGCAGGCGAAGCAACCGAGGAAGTCTCTGGCGGCATGTCTGGCCACGGTGAAGGTTCGCTCAAATAAGCAA
>JAHEJF010000340.1 GCA_024639025.1 Ahrensia sp.
AAATTGCTGCAGCGATTGATGGGTTCAATGCGCTTGATGATACATCGAGCGTTGCAAAGCCCGACTTGCTGATTGTCGCGCGTGGTGGTGGTTCGCTTGAGGACCTTTGGAGCTTCAATGAAGAGATTGTTGTGCGAGCGACGGCCAATTCCGATCTGCCCATTATTTCGGCTGTCGGACATGAGACCGATACCACGCTCATTGATTTTTCAGCAGACGTAAGAGCGCCGACCCCCACGGGTGCAGCGGAGATGGCGGTCCCTGTCAAGGCAGACCTTGTGGCACGCGTGGCACAGATTGCAGCGCGTCTGCAGTCGGGCCTGACGCGGTCGGTCGATCGCAAACGCGAGTTCTTGCGGGGGCTGGCACGTGCCCTGCCCCAACCCGATGGACTGCTTGCACTGCCACGGCAGAGACTCGACGCCAATCAACTGCGTCTTGTTCGATCGCTTGACGGCTACACAGCTCAAAAACGCAATCAATTGACAACGGCACGGGCCCGCTTGAATCCCGCTCAACTGGTCCAGCGCTTCGTCGCTTTGCAGCAAAGCCATCAACGCTTGCAACAAGCATTGCCTGCATCGCTGGGTCGCGGACTGCAATTGCGCAGACGCGAATTGTCATTCAGAGCCGAAAGACTTTCCCCGCAAACAGTGCACCGCAGCATCACTGCCGGCCGTGAGCGAACGGACGCTCTGGGGCGAAGACAAAACATCGCCCTCCAATCTTGCGTATCGAGCAAACGTGCCGTGTTGAACCAAGCGAGCAAATTGCTTGGAAGTCTTTCTTATGAGCGCGTACTTGATCGTGGATTTGCACTTGTCCGGGATGCGCAGGACAATCCGCTTCGCAGCTCAAGAGGTGTGGCAGCGGGAGATGGCCTCACGATACAGTTTGGGGCTGATGATCGTCTGAGCGCGATTGCAGCCGGATCAGGAGAGGACCCGAAATCGCGCGGTGGTCAAAAGGTAAAAAAGACCCGGCGAAAACCTGATTCAGGCAAATCTGCGACAGACCAGGGAACGCTTTTCTAGATCCTGTCAGCCCTTAATGGAATCGCGGTACCCGGATTTATCCAATATTTTCAATGTCCAAATCTGCGCCAGCGTTTCTGTTGAAGACTGAAACGCTTTAGACTCTGTGAGCCTTTTATGGAATCGCGGTACCCGGATTTATCCAATATTTTCAATGTCCAAATCTGCGCCAGCGTTTCTGTTGAAGACTGAAACGCTCTAAGTGCGTTCAATCTCTTGTGCAATGGCAAGGCCAAGAACTAGGAATTCGCATAAGTTGAAAAATTGAGGGTGGTACGAACGGGTGGATTTGAACCACCGACCTCTGAAGCCACAATCCAGCGCTCTAACCAACTGAGCTACGTCCGCAAACCAACGAAAGTGAATTAGAGCCAAGCGCATCACAATGCAAGCGTTTGGTTCAACTGAATGCTGAATATTCAAAAAAGGGCAGCACGAATGCTGCCCATCTTGCTTTTAGCAATTTGGAAAAGCTCTTACTCGCCTTTGAAAGTCTTCATGGCTTTTTCTGCAGCCTCTTTTGCGGGCGCTGTCACTTCCTTGGCGGCATCCTGATACAAAGCTTGCATGGACTTTGCCTGGTCGGTGGCCATTTCGGCCTGTTTGCGCGCAAACGACGTTTGAAGTTCCATCACATCTGCAAGCGATTTCACACCAACAAGGCTCTCAAGGTAGGAAAGCGAGGATTCTGTATTGCTGCGAACCGCTTCGAGCGCTGCCAGAGAGATCTTCGATGTATGCGCCTGCACAGTGTTCAAATTTGCCTCAGCTTCTTGCTGTGCCTGTTGGAAAGCTGTCTGTGCCTGCTCATAGGCCTCCTTGGATTTTTCCAAGCCGTCTTCAGCCATTTTCTTCAAGCTTTCCAGGTATTCCGTTGGGTCGATTCCCGCTGGGATTTCAAATGCGTTTTTGTCTTTTGCCATGATCAATTTCCCGAATTCAAATTAGCTTTGCCACCCATAGCACAGTTTATTGTGCAGTGCAACATATTTGTGCAGCGCACAATTTGATTAACTACGCCACCAATCATATGACACCGGTAACCTATTGCAACTGGACGAAATTGACTGAATTTGGCAATTAAACATTTGTTAAGGTGAGATTTTCAAGTCAAAGTATCGGTCTTATGCCGCTGAACATGTCCAAGGTTCCGTTTATCGACATTGCTGTGCAAGACACGGTACGCGAAGCCATGCTTGATGGTAAGGCGGCGGTCTTGTTCGATGCTGATGTTGATCAAGTCTATTGGGCGAACGGCGCTGCGGCAGCCCTGTTCGGATTCGCATCGATTGGCGATTTCAAGGCGGCTGGCATCGCGCCGTTTCAAACCACTATCAGACAGCTGAAATCTGCAGCAGCGCGCAAGCCCCAAACTCCCCAGACCATGTTGCTGCGTGTGACCGCCGGACTGCGCAGCCAGTTGGTAAAAGCCGAGATTCAAAGTCTCAATTTTGAAGGGCATTTGGAGGATCTGGTTTTCCTGACCTTTGATCGACCATCGGACGATGCGGATGATACACAATTGGCAAAAGAAGCCATCATTGGGCTTGAATCCGACGGTGCGGGAGCAGCTATTGTTGGCCATCAAGGACATATTGTAGCTGCAGGGCCGCTTTTTCGGTCATTCTCGATTGAAGAAGAGAGCCTCGCTGCGCTGACGCAAGAGGTCTCGCAGGAAGATGATCGGATGGTCAAGCGGCTTGTGCAGCGCCCAGGCAACACGCCAGTCGCAGTGGGTATTGGACGTTTGAGCGAAAATCCCGTTCGAAATCTTGTGGTCGCGTTGGAGACAGATCTCGACCAGCAGGAACCCGAAACTTCTCAAGCAACTGAGCCGGTCAAAGTTGCCAAGAAGCCCTATGTCCAAACCATTCCATCGGCACCGCCCGTTGTGCCGGACGATGCACATGATGAGGACGATGAGGATTTCGTGGCAGCGGTCTTTGACGAAGATGAAGACGAGGCGGAGCTAGGCACTGAACTGACCAAGGGACCCGTGCGTTTTGTTTGGAAAACTGATCTTGACGGTCGCTTTGTTGATATTTCGAACGAATTTGCTGACGCGGTCGGCGCACACGCCCAACAATTGGTCGGACGCGACATGAACGAAGTGCTGGCTGGTTTCGATCTTGATCCGGCGGGTGACATAGCCACATCCATGAAACGTCGGGATACATGGTCCGGAAAGTCCGTATTGTGGCCTGTCGAAGGAACGGACTTGCAAGTGCCTGTCGATCTGGCAGCCCTGCCCTACTATAACCGGGCGCGCGAATTCGAAGGCTACAGGGGTTTTGGTATCGTCCGCATGGCCGATGCAATGGTGGACCCGGTTGCGCGTGGCCTCTCGCTTGGCAAAGAGACAGACACAAGCTCATCGGTTGAAGAGGCGGATGCAGCGCAGAACGC
>JAHEJF010000341.1 GCA_024639025.1 Ahrensia sp.
TGACCCCTTTCGGGAGTCGTAAGCCTGAAAGCCTATTCAAGGAGTGTCCGAACGCTGGCGCGTGCGGTGTCGATATAGTTCGTGTCGCCATGTAATAAAGTAAGCGTCATTGCTCCTTCCAACAGGATCGCAATTGATTGCGCATTCTGATCAGAATTATCTGCGCCCCGCAGCTGGAACTGATGCGACAGCCAGTGCTCAATAGCGCGCTTATGCAGCTTGGCTGTTAGCCTCGCTGGGTGACCCGGCAAGTCAGCAAGCTCAAGGGCCAACCTGGTGTAACCAGATCCTTTCCAACCCGGTTTGTTGGCCCACACAGCCAGCTTTTCGAAAAGATTGTCAGCGAATTCGGCTGCCGTCCGGGACTGCGGATCAATCCATCTTTGAAATTGGCGTAGTGTTTGTTTGTTCTGATTCTGCAGCACAGCGCCAACCAGTTCGTCTTTGCTGTCGTAGTGGTAGTAGAGAGTGCGTTTGGTCAAACCAGCCCTGGCGGCGATCTCATCCATGCTGACCCGTGCATAACCGCGCTTGAAGAACAACTCAAAGCCGGCATCAAGAATCAACTGTCTGGTTGAAGTCAAATTTCTAGGCATTCTTTATGTATACCGACAAGTGTAATCAAGGACGAGCAAATTGGCTTATCGTAGGAGGATCCACGGCTTAAAAAGAGGTTTTTCTGATGAACCCAATGTCACCTCCACTGGTCGTTCAGGAATTGCGCGCACGGGCTGTCATGGCGCCGTTGCCCCGTCCGATCACAACATCAAGCGTCTCCATTCCAAACGCTCCGCTGGTGTTGATCGATTTGATCTGCGATCACGGCATCACCGGTCAAGCCTACATCTTCGGTTATACTAAGCTAGCTCTGAGGCCACTGGTGCAATTGATCGACAATCTTTCTGACCTGGTCAAAGGGGAAGAGGTTGCTCCCGTGGTGTTGGCACAAAAATTCGACAAGACGTTTTGTCTTTTGGGAAAGCAGGGTCTGCTCGGCATGGCATTGTCTGGCCTCGACATGGCTATGTGGGATGCGCTTGGAAAGGCGGCCAATGCACCTGTTGCCAGGCTGCTTGGTGCAGATTGCGAGCCGATTGCCTGTTATGACAGCCACGGTTTGTTTAACGCTGCTAGCTCGCCAGGACATCTGGAACAGTCTTTGAAGTTGGGTTTCAAGGCCGTGAAGTTTAAAGTCGGCGGCGGCCCCGTGCAGGTAGATATCGATGCCATCAGGTCGGTACGTGAAATTGTCGGAGACGACGTAAGAATAATGGTCGACTACAACCAATCCCTTACAGTTCCTGAGGCCATAGAGCGGATACGGCACCTGGAGCAGTTTGATCTTTACTGGGTGGAAGAACCGGTGCGGGCAGAAGATCTCGATGGCCATGCCGTTGTCCGCAGTGCCTCAGCGATTTCAATCCAGACAGGTGAGAACTGGTGGTTTGCGCGAGATGCTGCCAAAGCATTTGCCGCTGGCGCCAGTGATTTTGCCATGCCCGACATCATGAAGATCGGCGGTGTTTCAGGCTGGCTGCAGGTGGCTGCTCTAGCCGAGGCGGCATCGAAACCGGTTTCCAGCCATCTCTTCATAGAAGCCAGCACCCATGCCCTGGCTGCGACAACCTGCTGCGATATGGTAGAGTACCTCGATGTTGCTGGCGCCGTGCTGGCACAACCATACAAAGTGTCAAATGGCATGCTTGCCCCTAAAGGGCCCGGTCTTGGTTTGGCCTGGAACGAGCAAGCTGTAGAGGAGCACTTGGTGTAGGCGATTGCAGATGAGGGTAACTTGATGAGGTATGCGCGTTGAGTAAGCGCAGACTGGCAACAATCCTGTCCATCGATGTGACAGGCTACAGCAAGATGATGCAGCTGGATGCGTCGGGTTTGCTGGCGGCACTCAATTCCATATTCCATTCCATTGTAAAACCGCATGTGGCCAAAGCAGAAGGCCGGATCGTGAAGCTCCTGGGCGATGGGGCACTTGTGGAATTTCCATCGGCCTACCAAGGCTTGACCGCAGCTGCCGCCATCCAAAAGCAAATGCGTGCTGCCGATGCGCCCTATACCTACAGCATGCCGGTGTTTCTGCGTATTGGCATCCATGTTGGTGATATCATCGTTGAGGACAACGATATATTCGGAGACGGGGTCAACATCGCAGCAAGACTTCAGGCAGAAGCCGAACCGGGTGGTGTTCTGCTGTCCAGCACCGTTGCGGATCTGGCAGGCGGTGATCTGCCGGTCAAACTGCGGCGCGAGGGTACCCGGAGCCTGAAGAATATTTCCAAGCCGGTTGAAACGCTGTCTATTGATTTCTCGGATGAGCACGCTGAGAGACATCGTGCGGAGCGTGCCCGGTCTCTTTCGATTAATTTCTGCACGACTCCAGATCAGCTAACATTGGCATGGACATCAGTTGGTGAAGGCAAGCCGGTTGTGAAGGCGCCCAACTGGATCGGCCATCTTGAAGCCGACTGGCGAAACCCAGGTACGGTCAGCTTGCTTGAGTCGTTGTCGAGGTACCGCCGCCTGGTCTATTTCGACGCGCGTGGAAACGGATTGTCGGACTGGCGTATGGAAAACATCTCCTTTGACCTGTTGGTGGACGATCTGGAATGTGTGTTTGATGCAGCCGGTGTAGATCGTGCACCAATCATGGCCCTGTCGCAGGGCGGTGCCATTGCTGCTGCCTTTGCCGCCCGGTCACCTGAACGGGTTTCTGCGATCATCATGCTCGGCAGCTATGCAGTTGGTCGCGCCAGGCGCAATTCCGAAGATGACCGGGCCAGGGCAGAAGCCATGCAGGCGATGATGAGTGCAAGTTGGGATGAGGACCATCCATCGCTGCGCGACCTCATCGCCGACATAATCATTCCCGGTGCGAGCAAAGAAGAACGCCAACTGTACGCCGAAGAAATGCGAGGCATGATCTCACCAGAGAATCTTGGGAGATATCGCAACGTGGTCGACAATCTTGATGTCACGGAATTGTTGCCTAGGGTTCAAGCTCCTTGTCTGATCCTGCACAGCAAAGGTGACCGAATGCAACCCATTGAGCAAGGACGCAAAATGGCCGCGGGCATTCCGAATTCAAGGTTCATTACATACGACAGTAACAACCATCTGTTGCCGCAAAATGACCCCTGCTGGCCGTTGGCGGAGCGGGCGATCAGCACATTTCTAGATGCACACGGGTGAGGATAGATTTCTCCTTCTGGCACGTTTGAGAAGTCAACCACTGCTTGGTGGTAAGACCACTTTGCAACTCTTAGCGGACCCGTCGAGCTTAAATGTCCGATGTTGATTGCCTATTAGAGTCTGATTCAAAAGTTTACCCGTCATAACAATGGTTTGCAATTCTGCGTGTGAGCATGCGGATATTTGCGATCAGGGTCCATGCGGTTGAACTTTCTATGCTCTGTTCCCAATCCTTG
>JAHEJF010000342.1 GCA_024639025.1 Ahrensia sp.
GCGCTCAGATCATCAAGTTTGTCTTTAGTCTCCGGATCAGGAACAACCTCGTCAAGCAGTTCATCAAGCTCAAGCGCGTCTTCACTGGGCGCAAATTCTGCTTCAACAGAGGTGATCGCATCTTCAAGTTTGGTAAATTGGCGGTCTATCGCGGCCTGTGGCGGCGCTTTCTCCATCCCATCGATTTGGCGACGTACAGTTTCGCGCGCCTTGTCGTAGACTTTTTCCCTAGCTTCTGGGCCTGTTTCCCCCATCTGCTCGAGCGTCTTCTTAAGAACTGCCGCGAAATCTGCCATAGTGAAGTCCGATGTTTCTCTGTGTCCCTATGGGAACTTAATCCCGAAACGGGTCCGTAACAAGTATTGTATCATCGCGTTCAGGAGACGTTGATAACAATGCAACTGGGGCATCAATAAGTTCTTCAATATGCCGCACATATTTCACTGCCTGTGCGGGCAATTCATTCCATGTTCGGGCACCGGCGGTGGTTCCTTTCCAGCCTTCCATTGTTTCGTAGATCGGTTTGACGCGCGCCTGTGTCCCCTGGCTCGCGGGTAGATAATCGATCCGCTCGCCATCAAGTTCATAGCCTACACAGATCTTGATCTCATCCAAACCATCAAGAACATCGAGCTTGGTCAGGGCAATCCCTGTTATGCCATTGAGCGCAACGGCCTGACGTACCAACACAGCGTCGAACCAACCGCATCGACGCTTGCGTGCAGTCACCGTGCCCCACTCATGTCCCTTGGTGCCCAGATATTCACCAACCTCATTGAGCTGTTCAGTGGGAAACGGGCCTTCGCCCACACGGGTGGTGTATGCCTTGGTGATGCCCAGAACATAACCCACTGCACCTGGCCCCATGCCTGAGCCAGCTGCGGCCTGTCCGGCAACAACGTTGGACGAGGTAACAAAAGGATAGGTGCCGTGGTCAACGTCCAGCAAAGTACCCTGTGCACCCTCAAACAAAATGCGCTTGCCGCCGCGCCGCTTGTCATCAAGTACCTTCCACACTTTGTCGATGTAAGGCAGGATCTTGTTGGCAACTGACGTCAGTTCTTCCAAAATAGTTTCATGCGAGACTTCGCTGTGACCCAATCCCCGGCGCAATGCGTTGTGGTGGGTGAGCAGCCGATCCACTTTTGCCGGCAGGGTTTCATTGTTGGCCAGATCCATAACGCGAATTGCACGTCGGCCAACCTTGTCTTCATAGGCAGGTCCAATACCGCGACGCGTTGTTCCGATCTTGGTGCCAGAATTGGAAGCGGCATCCTCACGGAATGCATCAAGCTCGCGATGCAACGACAAGATCAGCGGCGTATTTTCTGCAATCTTCAACACCTCAGGTGAGATCTCGACACCCTGTCCCGCCAGTTTTTCAACCTCGGCAACAAAAGCGTGGGGGTCAAACACCACGCCATTGCCAATCACCGAGAGCTTGCCGCGCACCACTCCCGATGGCAGCAGCGAAAGCTTGTAGCTGACTCCGTTGATCACCAGCGTATGGCCGGCATTGTGCCCGCCCTGGAAACGCACAACCACATCGGCACGTTCCGACAGCCAGTCCACGATCTTGCCCTTGCCTTCATCGCCCCACTGCGAGCCGACCACCACAACATTTGCCATCGAAATTCCTCGACTTAACCGTATAACCGCGCGGTCTATAGCCGTCATTGTCGCAAAGTGCGAGTGCAACCGAACACTTCTGGCCGATTAGACACTGTTTTTCTGACTAAATTGGGCATATGGCTCAAACAGCCTGAATAAATCCATAACGCGCAACTGACTTGGCAGGTACACGTGCAACACAACCGAACAGCCTATGTTCTGCTGTTTTTGACCACCCTTTTTTGGGGTGGCAATGCAGTTGCGGGCAAATTGGCTGTCGGTCATGTCTCCCCGATGGTCCTAACAAGCCTTCGCTGGGCCTTCGCGCTGACCATACTTGTGATGATTGGAGGCAAACAGTTCTGGCGGGAGCGCCGCGAAGTTGGCCGTCATGTACCACTACTATTGCTCTATGGCACATTAGGATTTTCAACTTTCAACATCGCCCTATTCTCTGCGCTCAATTACACTTCCGCTATCAATGTCGCCATTGAGCAGGCTGGCGTACCTGCGGTGATTTTCTTGGGCAGTTTCTTGCTGTTTCGCACCCGCACCACCACCATGCAGGTGACTGGATTCGGATTGTCGTTAGTTGGTGTCGCGGTCGTTGCATCACAGGGCAGTTTTGAACGTCTTGCCGCCCTACAGATCAACAGAGGTGACGCATTCATGTTGCTTGGTGTTGTCTCCTACTCTGCCTATTCCGTGCTTTTACGCTACAAGCCTGCGCTGCACTGGAAAACCATGATGCTGGTGATGGCAACGGGAGCGCTGCTGACCTCATTGCCCTTCTCTTATTGGGAATTGAGGGGACCAAACGGAATTTGGCCCGACACCCAAGGCTGGCTGGTCACGCTATACACAGCGACCTTTCCCGCTCTGGTCAGCCAGGTGTTGTGGATGAAAGGGGTTGAAATGATCGGTGCCAACCGCGCCGGCATCTTCATCAATCTGGTGCCCATTCTGGGCACATTGTTGGCCATCGCAATATTGGGCGAGGTCCTTCAGATCTACCACCTGATAGCGATGGTGCTGGTTATTGGCGGGATCTGGATTGCCGAGAATAGCGGTCGCAAATCTGGCAACGGCTAGTGCGTTCCAAATATTTAGCTGCAAGGTATCTCACGCCGACGACTCCATCGCGCCAATGCGCATGCCAACTTAATTCACTGAGGGAAAGGATAAGGCTTGGTGGCTGGCGTCAGACCGCAAACCGAGGTAATATATGATGCCCATTTTATTTTGCGTCCGGGCAGCTACCAAGCACTTCGTCCATAACACAGAAACGGCGCTTCCTAAATGGGAACGCCGATCACATTTTAATTTCAGGAACCAAATTAAACCTGATAATGCGCTGAAATCTGCATTAAATGGGGAATTCGTCGCACCAATCAAACCTCAAATTCGAGCGCCTTGGCCGAGATGATTTCTGGATAGGCCCGCACTTCATTGAGCACCTTTTCGCTCACAGGCGCATCGACATAAAGAAGCGCAATTGCATCACCACCGGGTCGGTTACGGCCCAACTGGAAATTCGCAATGTTGACTTCATTGTTGCCAAACACGGTACCAAGCAAGCCGATAATGCCAGGCGCATCATTGTTGGTTGTGTAGATCATGTGGCGTCCCACCTCGGCGTCCAGATTGATGTCCTTGATCTGGATGAAGCGCGGCTTGCCATCGGAGAAACATGTTCCTGCAACCGCCCGTTCCTGGTTGGAAGTGTGTACTTTCATGCTGATATAGCCATCAAAGACGCCCGATTTGTCACGCTTGACCTCCGAGACCCGAATACCACGCTCCTTCACCATGAT
>JAHEJF010000343.1 GCA_024639025.1 Ahrensia sp.
CGTCCCTGATCAACGCACTGACGGGCAAAAATGGCCTGGCGCGTACGTCCAATACGCCGGGCCGTACACAAGAACTCAACTTCTTTGTTCCTGAAGGTTTTTCAGGCACCATGGATGAATTACCGCCTCTGGCAATTGTGGACATGCCAGGATACGGATATGCCAAGGCGCCGCTTGAAGTGGTGGAGAAATGGACTGAACTGGTTTTTGAATATATGCGCGGGCGCGTGACCCTGAAGCGCATATTTTTGCTGATCGATGCCCGCCATGGCGTCAAGCAAAACGATCTGGATGCCATGATGCTGATGGACAAGGCTGCGATGTCATATCAGATAGTGCTGACCAAGACGGACAAGATAAAGGCGCCTGCCATTCCGCGCATGATTGCTGAAACTCAAGAAAAAATAAAAAAGAACCCGGCAGCTTTTCCTGACGTGATCGCCACCTCCTCTGAAAAGAACACAGGACTGGACGCGCTACGCGATGCGATTGCCGCGGCAATCAATCCTTAGGGCGTAGACTCCCGGGCAAGATCGGCTTGTGGCGCGTGGCATAGACCGCTAAACAGGTGCCGACCGAATTTTGGATACACCCATGACCGAACCAACTGCGCCTGAATTGGAAGCGACAATACTGGCCAAGGCGCTGCCTTACATGCAGCGTTACGAGAACAAGACCGTAGTGGTGAAGTATGGCGGCCATGCGATGGGTGATGCCGCGCTCGGCAAGGCTTTCGCGCAGGATATCGCGCTCCTGAAACAATCCGGTGTGAACCCGGTTGTTGTGCATGGCGGCGGACCCCAGATTGGCAAGATGCTCGAAAAAATGGGGATCGAAAGCAAGTTTGAAGGTGGGCTTCGGGTCACGGATCAGGCTACCGTTGAAATTGTTGAGATGGTGCTGGCCGGATCAATTAACAAGGAAATCGTTCAACTCATCAATGAGGCGGGTGAATGGGCCATCGGGCTGAGCGGCAAGGACGGCAACATGGTGTTTGCGCAGAAGGCGCAGAAATCGGTGATCGATCCCGACAGCAACATTGAGCGAGTTCTGGATTTGGGCTTCGTTGGCGAACCTGATGAGATAGACCACACGCTGCTGGATTTGTTGGCCAAATCTGAAATGATCCCCGTGATCGCGCCGGTTGCTCCGGGTAGAGACGGCCATACCTATAATATCAACGCCGACACTTTTGCTGGCGCAATTGCAGGATCCGCGCGCGCAGAGCGGCTGCTGTTTCTCACCGATGTGCCGGGCGTGTTGGACAAGCAGGGAAATCTGATCAAGCAATTGACCGTTTCCGAAGCTGAAACGCTGATAAAGAACGGAACGGCAACAGGCGGCATGATTCCCAAGATTGAGAACTGTATCCATGCGATCAAGGAAGGTGTGGAAGGCGTTGTGATCTTGAACGGCAAAGTCTCTCACGCAGTTCTGCTGGAACTGTTTACCGAGCATGGCGTTGGCACGCTGATTGTCGAATAGGTCGCCGACAATGCATAGTGTGTGCAAGAGAAAATTGGCATCTCAACCGGCATCGCCGGTAACTTTTGAATTTTGCCTATTGGTGAGGTCGCGATGATCATCTGCCGGAGCATTTCAGAGATACGTGCTGCCGTTAAGGCCCTGCGTGAGAACGGCACAATCGGCCTGGTCACCACTATGGGGGCACTTCATGCCGGGCACATGGCACTTGTTCAAGCAGCTGTGCAAGACAATGACAGCGTGGTCGCCACGATCTTTGTCAATCCAACTCAGTTCGGCAACCCCGATGATTTGGAAAACTATCCAAGAACCGAGCAGGAAGATCTGGACGCGCTTCGAGAAGCAGGCACAGCGGCGGTCTTTATTCCAACAAAGCAAGAAATGTACCCAAAGGGCGATCAAACCATTGTTGAGACAACGCAATTGGCAAATGTGCTGCATGGCAAGGTAAGGCCCGGGCATTTTCGCGGCGTGGCCACGGTGGTCACCAAACTCTTCAATATTGTCGGTGCGGATTCAGCCTATTTCGGCAAGAAAGATTATCA
Organism: Ahrensia sp.; assembly: GCA_024639025.1. Taxonomy (GTDB): domain Bacteria; phylum Pseudomonadota; class Alphaproteobacteria; order Rhizobiales; family Rhizobiaceae; genus Ahrensia. The sequence continues at coordinate 2,031 of JAHEJF010000343.1, forward strand.
GCAACTTGCGGTGATCAGGCGCATGGTTGAGGATCTGCATATGAATATCCGGATCAAAGGCATCGACACCGTACGTGAAGATGACGGGCTGGCCCTGTCGTCTCGCAACGTAAGACTGACCGCAGCGCACAGAGCCGTCGCGCCCATCTTGAACCGTGCGCTGACAGATGCAGCATCGCTGTTGAAGTCAGGTGCCACGGTTGAAGCAGCTCAAAGCATGATCCGCGAAACAATCGATGCAGAGCCACTTGCAGATCTGAAGGCAATTGACATTGTTAAAGCAGACAGTTTTGAACCCGCTTCGGGAACCGCAAAAGGCACGCTCGGCATGATGATCTCAGCACAGTTCGGCGAAGTCCTTTTGATCGACCAAAGGGAAGTGACATTATGAGTACACAAAGCGAAACGATCCGGCGCAATACGGTGCCGCAAATCGCAAAGCGCAAGGGCGGTGAACCGATTGTTTCCCTCACCTCCTATCACGCGCATACCGCGGCCATTGTCGACAAATATGCAGACTTTATCCTCGTGGGCGACAGTCTTGGCATGGTCATGCATGGCATGGACAGTACAGTAGGCGTGCCGCTCGATCTAATGATCATGCACGGCAAAGCCGTTGTGCGCGGCACACAAAAGGCACTGATCGTCGTCGATATGCCGTTTGGCACCTATGAAGAGAGCCCCAATATTGCGTTTCGCAACGCCGCCAAGATCATGAAGGAGACCGGGTGCGGCGCCATCAAGCTGGAGGGCGGCGTGCGGATGGCCGAGACCATCCGATTCCTGACCGAACGCGGCATCCCGGTTATGGCTCATACCGGCCTCACGCCTCAATCAAGCCATGTGATGGGCGGTTTCAAGACGCAAGGCCGCGACAAGGATACGTGGGAAGATCACATCGCTGATGCCCATGCCGTGACAGAAGCTGGTGCATTTGCCGTTGTGCTGGAGGGGATGGTTGAACCGCTCGCATCAAAAATTACCAAGGAAATCGCGATCCCGACAATCGGCATTGGCGCGTCTGTTGATTGTGACGGACAAATCCTGGTGCTTGAAGATATGCTCGGCCTCAATCCATGGACGCCAAAGTTTGTCAAGGTCTACGGCCAACTGGGCCCGATGATTGAAAAAGCGGTCAAGGAATATGCGGACGATGTCCGGCAGCGTGCATTCCCGACAGAAGACGAGATTTACACTTAGCGCGTTGCAGGAAAATGCCTGAGGCCGCGAACACAACACAGCGCTGGTCTCCAGATCAGCAAGGCCTACATTGAGACCTTGCTCGGCCAGAAACTGCTGCGCTTCAATGGGACAATTTAGGCTCCGTCAGCCTTTGATGGACCGGCGGTACCCAGATCTATCCAATATTTTCAATGCACAAACCCGCGCCAGC
>JAHEJF010000344.1 GCA_024639025.1 Ahrensia sp.
GTGGCGATCCCAATTGGTGATGCCGAGATTCCGGATTTTGCCTTTGGCCTGAAGGTCTTTCAAAACACTGAGGCCCTTCAGAGGTTCGCCCAGCGACAGGTCCCACCAAAAAAATTGCACAAGATCAAGACAATCGACCTGTAGCCGTTTGAGCGACCGATCGACAATGGCTTCCACATCCGAAGGGCGAATGCGCTCCAACAGTGTCAGGTCGGGCACAAGTTTGGTGTGGATACAAATTTTTTTAGCGACATCCGCACCGCGGCGACGGCGCACATCGGCAATGAATTCGCCGATCATCTCTTCGACACCGACGTAAATGTCCGCACAATCGAAAGTGGTTATCCCTGCATCGAGGAAGTGCTCCATGTCGGAGATCGCTGTTGATCGGTCAACCGAACCATGGTCTCCCGCCAATTGCCAACCACCTTTGATCACTCTGGAAATGGAGTGACCGGGGCGCAGATTAATGGTCTCCACGCTCACCTTTCGCTCTCCGACTTTTGCCAATATGGGGTTTCACGCGAGCTTGGTAGGCCTGTGGTCTCAGCGTGATTGAAGCGACGTTTTTTGCCGCGCACAATGCGAAATCGACCGCCACAGTTCGGGTCAGGACAGGCCACTTCGGCGTCGGTTGATACCCAGTCATTGGAGGATGTCGGTCGTTGCTTGACTGGCAACAGGGGCAGCAGCGCCGCTAATGCATACATCGACACTTTCTGGCCCTCGTCAAAGATCAACAACTCGCCTTCGACACGGAAACTCTCTCCCTCCACATGACGACAAACAGCAGTACGATCTCCGACGACGGTTTCGACTCGCAAATCGTAAAGCCAGAAGTCGTCTGAGTCTGTGTCGTCCTTCATGTGATCCATTCGATTGCCAGCGTTTCTGCGCGACCAAAACGCAACGTTGCGGATAAATTATGATCATGTCAATCGCCGTCAGCAGCACAACACCGCTGCAACCATGATGCTGGAACACAATGGGTACTTGTTCACTCCAATGCATGCAGATAGGCTTGATCTTTAATCCATTCGGCCCCCATGTATGACTTCTATTCCGCAAATTGCATTAACTGATCGCCTGACCATTAACCGGGTATTGGTGGGGCTTTGGCAGGTCGCAGATATCGAGAAAGATGGAAAGTCGATCGATCCGCAAACAGGTGCCGATTATCTTGCAGCCTATGTCAGCGAGGGGTTCTGCACTTTCGATATGGCCGATCACTATGGCAGTGCAGAATTGCTCGCCGGCGCACTATTGCAAAGAGCGCCGCGGCCCAAACCGGTCATTTGCACCAAATGGTGTCCAGATCCGGGCCCAATGTCCGCCGATATCGTTGGCGCGGGCGTTCAGGAGAGATTGGATCGTCTGGGCGCTGATCAGGTCGACCTGCTGCAGTTCCACTGGTGGAGCTTTGAACACCCCGCCTGGCTCGATGCCTTGCATGAACTCAAAGACCTTCGCGATAAAGGCCTGATCGGTGAAATTGGCGTGACCAATTTTGATGCCGCTCACCTGCATTTGGCGATTGCCGACGGCATTCCTCTAGTCAGCAATCAGGTTCCGTTTTCTCTGATCGATCGTCGCGCAGTTGGACCTTTGAGCGCAGTTTGCGCGCAACACGATGTGCGGCTGTTGGCTTATGGCACGCTGGCCGGAGGATTTTTGTCAGAGCGTTGGCTGGGCCAACCAGAACCTGATGAAATCAATGATTGGAGCAAGATGAAGTACAAGCGCTTCATCGACGCCGCAGGTGGCTGGCAAGCCTATCAGCAGGTCTTGCAGGCCGCTGCTGACATTGCCAACAAACACAGCGTTTCGATCGCCAATGTTGCCACGCGCTGGGTGCTGCACCAAGCTGCAGTGGCTGGGGTGATCATAGGTGCACGGTTGGGCGAGGCACAACACAGTAGTGACAATGCAAAACTGTTGGACTTTGCTCTGGATGACCAAGACAACGCAAGGCTCGACGCGGCATTTCAGGCCACAAAACCACTGCCCGGTGATTGCGGTGACGAGTATCGCAAACCACCTTTCCTGACAGCGTCTGGCGATCTCAGCCATCATCTGGATGAAATGCCCTTGGCCGTCGACGTGGAACCAGTTCCGCAGCGTGCCGGTGCATGGCGGGCGCTTTCCGGCAGTGAGTGGGAAGACATCGCGGGGTATTGCCGGGCGCAAAAAGTTGGCGACCGTATATTGGTTTCAGGAACTACGGCAACGGCTGGTGCAAACCGGGTGGTAGCGCCAAGTGACGCTGGTGCCCAGACCACATTCATTCTCGACAAAATATCTGCTGCACTCTCGGCACTTGGCTCATCGATTGAGGATGTTGTGCGCACCCGCATCTATCTGTCGGATGCCCGTGACGTCATGGCAGTGTCACGGGCTCATGGACGCATATTTGCCGACATTAAGCCTGCCAACACGCTTGTTGAAGTCGCCAGCCTGATTGGCAATTACAAGGTTGAGATAGAGGCGGAGGCCGTTATGCGGGAAGAAAAATAGACCAAGGAGTATTGTGAGCGCTTTTACAGGCGGGAAAATCACAATAGTCAGTCGCTCCAGAATATCGAGAGGCAAGGCAATTACAAAATATAGCGATCGGGCAGAGTGTTCCGACGCGGCTAGTCGGGCTTTGGACTTGACGGGAGTCCAAACACTCAAATCTAAACTTGGAACATCCGCTTTGGGCTAAAAGCGGACGTTTAGCTCGAAATGATCGAGTACCCTCTCTGCGGACAAAGCCGAGTATCCAATCTTGTCTTGTTGACCTTCCAGTTGGTGGAAGGCCTAGGATAATCTGATCGCACATCGCTGTGGCTTGATTGTAACGCTGCTGGGAGATGGTTGACCTATGATAAACCGACGAAAATTCATGACGCTTGCTGCTGCGAGCCTGCTTCCAACACCGTTCCTTTCGAAGAAAGTATGGGCTGTCGAAGCAGGAATGCCACTCCCGATCCCACCCGTTCTTGAGCTGGATGGTGGTAGTGGGAATGTGCTGGACGCAATGGCAGCGAAACATGATTTCTCGCCAGGCCACACAACACGTACGCTCGGCTTCAGTCAGGATTATCTTGGGCCAGTTCTACGCATGAAACGTGCTCAAACATCCAAAATCACGGTCCGAAACAAGACCAATGATCTTATTACTGCACACTGGCATGGCTTGCATGTGCCTGGGATTGTCGATGGCGGCCCACAACTGGCATTTGCGCCCGGTCAGACCTGGTCACCCGAACTCGAGATTGACCAGCCCGCGAGCACTCTTTGGTATCACTCTCATGTGCATGGTCGGACAGCCGAACAGGTTTATGCCGGGTTGGCAGGTATGATCTTTATCGATGATCCTGATGGCCAGAAAGAAGAATTACCCTCCAACTATGGTGTTGATGATCTGCCA
>JAHEJF010000017.1:0-5053 GCA_024639025.1 Ahrensia sp.
GATTGCAAAGGCGGCTGACAGCGACGATCCAGAAAAGGCGATTGCAGCCATGCAGGTTGCGCAGGCCGGAATGCAACTGGATCTCAAATCCATCGAAGCGGAGCGCGATCACCTCAAGGAACAGCTTTCAAAACAGTCGGCGACGGCTAAAACTGCGGCGGCGCTGATGTCACAGTCTTCCGGTGGCGCAGGAAATGCCAATGGCGACGCTGTGTTGCGTGAAGAGCTTGCGCAACTCGCGGCGGAAGTGGTGCATATGACAGCATTGGTGGAGGGCGATGGTTCCCGCATCCATGAGCTTATCAAGAATGCAAGCCAAGGCGACGGTTCATCAACGAGCCTCGCTTCGCGCGTCAAGGCTTTGAAAAAACAGGCAGAAAAAACAAATAATTAGGGCTTGAACCCAGATCTCTTGTCCGGTTTCAATCTTGCCGGTTGAACATGTGATGCAACACGATGCCGCTGGTCGTCGACACATTGAGACTGTCAAAACCACCGGCCATTTCAACTTTCACAGTCTTTAGTCTCGCCAAAATATCATTCGGCAGCCCTTCTCCCTCCGCACCCAAGATAATAGAAGACCGTTTTTGCGGGTTCCACTGGTTGAGTTCCATTTGACCCGTGGGGGAGAGCGCGATGGTCTCGAAATCATGCGCAGTCAACCAGTCGGCAATTTCTGTCACGGAATCAAAGGTGAAAAACGGCACCTTGAACACGCCGCCGACAGAAACACGAATTGCCTTGCGGTAGAACGGGTCGCAGCATTGCCGGTCCAGGAAAACAGCGTCCACGCCAAAGGCTGCTGCATTGCGAAATATCGAACCGACATTGTCATGGTTGGAGAGTGCCGACAGCGCGACGATCCTCTGCCAGCCATCAATATTATCGGGAGGTTTACTGATTGCAGAAGGTCTTTGACCGATCGCCAAGACACCGCGATGCATCGGAAATCCAACCACGTGATCGATCACATTTTGTGGCACGACATAGATTGGGGTCTGATTGGGCACATTTTCAATGATCGATTGTATGCCCGCTAGCCGGTTCTCCAGAATGAGCAGCGAGTGCAATCCAAACCTGCGCTGATCAACCAGCACCCGCAAAACCGTCTTGCCTTCGGCGATGAACTGAAGCTGGCGCTGGACCAAGTCACGCTCTTTTATGTTGCGGTATGGCGCAAGACGCTCATCGTCAGGATCCGTGATGGAGATGATCAAATCAATTGTCCGAATTGACGCTTGCAAGCATCGCATCAATCTCATCACCCGATGCAGCGTCTGCCAGGCCTTCAAACGAGCCCGCTTCTCCGCACATCAATGAGGTTGCTTTTGCAATATGGTGGTGGGTCACCCGAGCCAACGCCGAGCCGATCGAAATGCGTCGAACGCCAATCCGGGCAAAGTCCTGCCTTTTGAATTTCCGGTAAGGTCCGGCTGCCAGCGCATTGATCGGTTTGCTTACACTTTGGACAATCCGGGCGACATCATCGAGCGTTGGGGGCAGCGGCACATAAAGCAGGTCAGCGCCTGCTTGTTCAAACGCTCTGATGCGCCGGATCGCTTCATCGGTATCATAATGTCCGTTCATAACGCCATCTGCCCGAGCGCAGAATACAAATGGTCTTCCAAGCTTTTGAGCTGCCGCTGCACCAGCGCGAATGCGCTCGACGGCTAACTCAAATGAATAGGCGGCATTGCCGGCATCCATTGATGTGTCTTCGACTGAGCAGCCAGATAGACCGACTTCTGCCGCCATTTTGACTGTTTGCGCGACGTCCTCTGGTTCATCGCCAAATCCGTTTTCAAAGTCGCCGGTTACCGGTAGCGGGGTGGCCGCAAGGATGTCCTGCGCATGGCTGAGCGCCTCATCGCGGGTGATTGTGCCCATATCGGGTCGGCCCAAGGTAAAGGCATGGCCTGCACTGGTTGTGGCCAGCGCAACGGCACCATTTGCGGCCATTAGCTTGGCGCTGCCAATGTCCCATGGATTGGGAACGACAAAGCAGCCGGATTGATGCAATTGCTGAAACAGACGATGACGTTCGTCAATGCTAGTCATTGCTCCGACCCTTCATTATTGCGACATTGACCTCATCTTTGGTCAGCTCATATGCCTTGCCGAACCCCCCGTTAAGGGCCGCTCCCTGAGGTTCGAGTTGGAAGAACGAGAAATCGCCAAAGTCGACATAAAGCTCGGCCTTGGGATAGTGGCGTAAATGACTGGCGCGCAACTGGTCATGTTCAGGGCTCTGACGTTCAACCGGCTGGGCAAGCAGCGGTACCGAAATACGAGGATGGGCCAGCGGATCGCCCTTGCCTGGTTCACCTATCAGGATTGAGCAAACCGGATTGGCCATCAAACACTTCGTGTGGCTGGAAAGTGAAGAAATCAATGTGACCAGATTGCCCTGGCTGCTTGTTGACAACTGAACGCGGCTCACATGCGGGTGTGGACTTGCAGGATCATGGGCGGCAAGAACGCCGTGCATGGCATTGCAGATCAACGAACCGGCCAGTTTTATGGCTTCATCATCTGTATCGCGAATGGGGTTGATCTTGTTCATGCCGTTCCACCTTCAATTGTTGATGAATACATAAGCCGGGTGACTTGCTGCATGCAAATTCGTAACAATCGCTCAAATTGATCCAGTCGCAACGGAAGGGCAATGGCCAAGCTCTACTTCAACTATGCAACAATGAATGCGGGCAAGAGCACCATGCTTTTGCAGGCGTCGTACAATTACCAAGAGCGCGGCATGAAAACAATGTTGTTTACGGCTGCCTTTGATGATCGGGTTGGCGAACACATGATTGGTTCGCGTATCGGGCTTGAGCAGGCGGCCAATCCGTTTGAGGCCGGCAGTGACCTGTTTGCTGATATCGAGGCGCGGCTGGAGAATGAGCCGCTTCACTGTGTTTTTGTCGACGAGGCGCAGTTTCTGACCGAAGACCAAGTCTGGCAACTGGGCTGGGTTGCCGATCGGTTGGGCGTGCCCGTGATGTGCTACGGGCTGCGAACCGATTTCCAAGGCAATTTGTTTCCCGGTTCAAAAGCCTTGCTGGCAATCGCTGACGAGTTGCGAGAGGTCCGCACGATTTGTCGTTGCGGTCGGAAGGCCACCATGGTGGTCCGGCTCGGTCCAGACGGAAAAGTCTCCAAAGACGGCGATCAGGTCGAAATCGGTGGCAATGACAAGTATGTGTCGCTGTGCCGCGCCCATTGGGAAGAAGAGATGGGCCGCTGGGGCGCACAGGACTTGATCGGATTTTCCTGAGACGTGGGCCTTGCGCGGCAATCATTGCTTGACGTTGCCGCCTGTTGGTCTTCTATTTGAGCTGATAAGTCACTATGTGCAGGTGACGACGGACATTTGTGAGGGAATTTTCATGGCCACTTTGCAGAACTTTGATGCGGAAATCGAGCAGACCAAAGCGGTTGTTCAAGACATGCAGAGCAAGATCGATCAATCAAGTCAAGTTCTTGATAAAATTGCTGAATCTGACATGAAAATTGGCGATGCCGAGTTTGATATTGAAAATGCCCGCATTCAGGATGTGCTCAAGCAGCAGAAGGTCATGGAAGGCAATATGGCTGATCTGATCATCGGGCTGGAAGATGCGACCAACGTTTTCGGTGCCGAGTTTGAATCGATGAAATCCTATTCGGGCATGGAAAAATTTATTGGCCTTTTCTCCAAGCAGCGGATGCAGCGCATGCGTTCAGAGCGGGTTCGCAACATGTCACTGGCTGGTAATTTGCAAGAGCTGTTGACCAAATCCGACACCATTGTCGGCATTCTGAAGGATCAGAAAAACGTTCTGGACCAACGCTATGAAACGTCTGAAAATTCTTTGAGAACGGTGATCGAACGTCGCAAATCGACCATGTCAAATATTGAAACCACTCAAGCACGCATTGAAGAGCTCAATCCTATGTTGATGGATCTGGAAAACCAAATTGCGGCATCGACCAATCAGAAAGACCGCACCAATCTTGAAAGTGAACGTTCCAAGCTGGCGACCGAGTACAATGAGCAACAGGCCAAGGAGCAGGAATTGCTTGCCGAGAGCCAGACTCTGGAACGCTACACCTCGATGTTCCAGACATTTGTTGACTCACTCAACAATCAGATCGCCGCGCAAAACACTCTGATCAACAAGCTGACTATCGACACCGAACAGCGGATTGTCCTTTACAAGTCATTGGAAGACTCGCTGAAGACGGCTGCGCAACAGGATGTCGCGCACAAGATCAATACCTTGGGCAGCCAGGTGGATACGGCGGCAGAAACAACCATGGCCGGCATCGGCGCCGCCGCGCAGAAACACATTGGCGATCTGCTTGAAATGCATGAGGGCAACATGGTTGCAACGGCAGATATACAACGGCGCAAGAAGCTTGCAGATGATGCGTTCGCCCGCCGGTTCGAAGAGGTTATGCGTAAGCATGATGCAGCAAACTACGTAAAGAGCTGAGGCGGATTTGCTTGGTAAGTTCAGGTCATGAGTGCAAAGGCCAAGAAGAATTCATCCACTGAAAACGCGGTAACGCGTTATTTTAGTTCCATTGACGCTGCGCTTGATGGATTGGACGTTTTTCTGCGGGATGGAAAGTCTCCGTTTTATCAGCATGGATTGGTGGCCCAGACCGTCACGCAATACATTGCGCGTTTGGCCAACTCGTTTCTGTGCTGGAACAACCGGCTGGATTATGAGGCCAAGTTCAAGATTTCCCGTGCCGACAGCGGCTTTCCCATCTTTCAAAATGTGCTGTTGCTTGAAAAAGACAGGCAAAGCGCTGAATCGAGGCTTGCGGCCATTCCGGATCCGGCAACATTGCGGGAGGAAATGGCCGACTTTATCTTGCGCCACAAGGAATATCCGGCGGCACTGAAAAAATCGATGGCCGAGCGCCTGTATCTGGAGGCGGTTCAGGAGGGCGAAGTGTTTTCGCCTTTCGTGCTGCCGGAAACCATCAAGGTTTCGGTCAATCCAAAGACAAATCGCCCCTATTACATGACCCATTGGGGTGCATTTGATGGCGCTGCCAATTT
>JAHEJF010000017.1:5063-12760 GCA_024639025.1 Ahrensia sp.
CGATGATTTACTCGGTGATGGTGGAGGATTCCACGCCCGACATGATCAAGACACTGGTCGGTAAAGATGGCAAACTGAACCAAGATGTGGAGATCCCGTTGCCCGTGGGCGGCCTTCTCAATCCGACGCTTGCTCGCAAGTTTGATCAGTTTATCGAGGCCAATTCGGCCTATTCATTGTCGCCTACGACCATCGCGTCGAACATGGACCAGGAATTTGACGCGCTGCACCCCAAGCAATTGCGCAGGATCATTCTCGGGCCGTTCTACTCTGCCGGGATTACCGAGAATAACGCTACGGTCAACAAAGTGCTGGAAAGCGTTGGCAATCCAAAAAATGCCTGGCTGCTGACCTGGACTATCCAGGATGTCTATTCAAAGTCGGAACGGCCGGCCAAAAAAGGGCTTTGGTCTTCCGAGCCGGCGCGCGAAGAGTTTCACATTGATACCGATAATCTGGAAGCTGCGCGCATGGGTGTGTCGGCGTTTGAACATCACGCGCTGGTGCCTCATGAAGCCTACCAGGCGCTGTATGCGGCCGGGGAAATCGATAAGGTTTTTGCCGGTTACAAGACCCATATCATCTCGCGCGGGCAGGTGATTAGCGATGTTTAGGAGAGCGCACAAATGGACGTAGGCCTGACACGGATCGACGAAAAGGACATCGTCAAGCATCGCGCAACAGCTCAGACGCTGGTCAAGAAGTTTATTGTGCTGGAGCAATCAAGCGGCAAGTCCGACACCCAGTTGGCGGGCACACGCCGCCGAATGGTCTCGACGGTTTCCACTGCGGGCATGCGCAAAACCCGAGAGGTCGAGCTTCTCAATGCGATCGCTGCTGTCCGATCCGATGATCCAATGCTGTCACCCAAGCAGCACGCGCTGGCTTTTCGCGCGCGGCGCGGTATCGCCGTTGCGTTGGCAGTTGCAGATGTCTTTGCCCGGCAAACAGGCTTGGACAGCCAGATCCAGAAGAATGCTTCATCGCCGCTCGAAGGCGAGGCGGCGGAGCGGTTCAAGAGCCTCTTGGCAGCTTCTGCCTATGTTTCAGCGTTCACCCTGTCTGCCTATCTGCTGCAATTGCTGGAGAGCGACACCGAGCCGGGCGAGGACCTGGATGAGCCGAACTATATGTTTGATACGCCACAAGACGCGGTCAAATCGGTTATTGCGGGGCTGGTGCAAGCCGTTGATGGCGCGCCCGATGACACCGCATTGCTGCAACGAGCCAAGGCTTATGCACGCGTCACTATTGAAGGGTTGATTCAGCGCAAAAGCCGGTTTGTCAGTCTTGGAGCGTTTGAAGACAATCATATTCACATCGAGCAGGATGATTTCACGCTTGACGGGTTTGATGTGGCGCCGGGTGCAAAACGCAAACCATTGACGATGCAGTTCAAGCAGCCCGATGAGATCATTGGCAACCACATCGCCAAGTATCAGGCCATGAAACTGGCAAAGATGCTGGTCTGCTATGATTTTGAAAAACAGCTCAATCCGTTTGTTGATCTGGGTGGATTTGTTTTCACCTTTATCGGTGATGGTGCACCGGGCACCGGCAAGACCATCCTGATCCAGATGATCGCCGGGTTGATCAATGATTACTGCCAGGTTGCCGGGTATCCGTTCCACTATGAGAATTTTGGCGTTGACCAGATCTCGTCCTACCAGGGCAAGTCGGGACAGAACTGCAAGGAATTCATCAATAATGTGGTTTCACCCAAGGCAATCGGCTTTGGCACGGTGGATGACATTGACCAGGTTGCCGCCAAGCGTTCGGATGATCGTGCGTCGGCAGGTCAGCAGGAAGTAACCGCGGTTTTGATGGAAAGCTTTGCCGGGGCGTCGACGGTGGTGCGCGGCAATTGCTCGTTCGGCATGTTTTCGAACTATCCGGAGAATGTCGATGATGCTCTGCGTCAACGCGCCGGCGCCAGGTGGTTGGTCGATGGTCCGCAAACGCAGGATGATTACATCGACATTTTCGCGCTGTTGGCCGGCAAGAACCACAAGATTCCGCTGGGTGACCATGATCTCTTTGAGGCGCAGGAGATCAAGAAAGCGGTCAGTACAGCCTATGCAAAGCATTCGAAACCTGCCGAGCAGGGACTGCTCAATATCTTCGACCGATTCATCGACAAGCATGGCCAACCCAAATCGATGGCTGATGTGGGCACTTATCTGCACATGATCAAGGAAGTCGAGCCACGCTTTACCGGCCGGGCGATCAAGAATGTCACCGACGCGATCAAGATGCGCGCCATGGACATTGATCTGCCCGATGAATGGTTCGAGAAGCCGGAAACCTTCATGCACAAGGATTATGACGGCAAGCGCTCTATGATCGCCGAACTGCGCCAGCCGTTCACGATGGAGATGGTGATGCAGGAGATCAATCGCTACGCCGACTCCGAGTTTCGCTATACTGACAAAAGCGACGATGCTGCCGTGCAAGAGATCATCCGCCGCGAGCGCCAGCGGGAAAAGGCGATTGACGAGATCGAGGATATGAAACAGCGCGGAGCTTGGGACGCATAGATGAAACGCCTGTATGACAATGATCTGATTTATGGCCGGTTGTTGACCGTTGATCAGCCGCATCTGATCGAGCGTTACAACAAGGCGCTCAAGGCGTTTGGCATCAAGCAGACCAAGCTCACCGAATTCAACATCGACAAGACCGGGTTTTCGCCGCAGGTCGCAGAGGAGCTGGGTGATTATGATTATTTGGATCCCAACGGGATCAACCGGCGCTTCATCATCCTGACGCCGGCGCAGGTATCATTGCCGGTCGTGCACACAAAATTTTCGAACACTGAAGCGCTGATGTATGAGTTCTACACCGACAACATGCGGGTGATTAATGCGCTGACGATCAAGGATGTCATTTACGGAGAAATCGAGGACAACGTCTCGAAAGTTGAAGACATGGAAGACCTGTTGTCGATCCAGCAAGTTGAATTTCGCGTGCTTTCTGCCGATGACGTGATTGGCAAGGCCAATGAATTGCGCGCCTTGACTGACAGGCTGAAGGAAGAACCTGATGCCTGGCGCGATGACGCCATGCTCGAACGCATGGTGGCTTTGTCAAAGACAGTCGGGGACATTCGCGAGAACCAGATGGTGCCCGAACATGTGGTCTTCCGTCACAACGCCTATTGGACAAGCCATTTCGAGGGCGCTTATGTGTTTGTCGACGAGCGCATGACGACGGTGATCAGCGATCCAAAAGCGCCGGGGTTCAGACGATCGCGACCGTGGCAGGTCAGCTATTTGTCGATTGATGATTATGACAAGGTCTTTCGCTTTCTGGCGTCCAGCAAGAGGATCGACCTGCCTCGCGCATCATGGATGGAGCAGTCGGGTTTTCTTGATCACCGTGCGCAGATGGTCATCCATTCGATGATCCGCGCCCAGGATCCCGAGGTCGATCTGGGCAAGGTGGATGCTGTGTGGCTGCAAACCTGGCTTCATAAAAACGCCAGTTTGGTCAATCGGGACGGGCGCTATCCCTTCCTGAACTCGGTCAAGCGCGAGATCGCGCAGAACGGTCGACTGGACATCAATGAAGTGCCGGAGGAATATCGCTTCCTGCTGGTGCGGGCCAAGACTGAGCACGAAGATGCCTGGCTGACGAACCGTTTGATCTGCGAATTCAACCGGGAAGACTTTGTTTCCCGATATGTTTTTAACAAGCAGGCATTTTATGATGACTATCAGGATTTTGATGAGCGGTTCCGCACCCATGTTGTGCAGACGCTCAAAGATACCTATCTGATTAACAAGGCAGCAATGCGCGAACGCCTCTACGGGCTTTCATGACGGGACGGGGTAACAGATGCTAGATCCAATTATCGCTTTTTTCACTCGCATGTTCGGATGGATCGGGCGTGGCATAGGTACTTTGATCGCTTGGTTACTCTGGCCGTTTTTGGCATTTCGCACCTGGCTGCGTGGCAAAGGGTGGTTCATCAAGATACCCGTCTTTGCCATTATTGTGCTGATCATCTTGAGCTACGCCTATCTGTTCTACATCACGCAGTTCTGGTCGCGCGGTGATGCTGATTATGTTGCTTCCTACAATTTTGAAGAAACAACGACCGGTGTCGGCGATGTCCTGCCGGACAATAGCTGCCAAAATTCAGCAATGGTTCAAATGACGGCCGATCTGATCGACTTCAATGTCAACCAGACTGCGTGGGTACCGTCCAATCCGCTGGCCAAGGCCGGGTTCATGTTTATCTGGGATTGGAAGGACACACCGTTTTTTGATAACAAGGCGGCTTTCCAGCTTGGCGTGAACCAGGTCCTGCGGCGTACTTCCATTGAATTGGTTGACCGGTTGGGCCGCGTCCGTGGTACGTCATCAATCAACCAGAATTTGCAAGAAGCGCGGGAAGCGATCAATTATCGGGAAGATGCCTGGTTTTTCACCTTCAGTCCGCCATTCTTGCAACCATCAACACAGGCAAGGCTGCGCGATGGACGGGAGAGTCTGCTCAAGTTCAACGAGCAACTGAAAGCCTGTAGCGCCGATTTTGATGCGCGTGCAGACAATCTGCTGCAATTCTTTGATCGCGTCACGGGCGATATCGGTTCGACGTCGGAAATATTGCAGCGACGGATGGAAGTTTCGAATTTTACCGGTTTTGACTCGCGCGCGGACGATCGCTTCTGGTTCACCTATGGTCAGCTTTATGCCTATTACGGCGTTCTGTCGGCTGCTCGCAGCGATTTCCGGGATGTTGTCACCCAACGACAGTTGGATTCAGTCTGGGATCGCATAGACAACCAATTGCGCGATGCACTCGATACCCAGCCGCCGTTCATTGCCAATGGCAGCAATTCCAGTCTGATCAAGTCGCATTTGGAGAGTATTGGCTTCGACCTGCTTCGGGTGCGCTCCAACCTGGTGGAAATGCGCGATATTCTCGATCGCTAATGCGTTTCAGTTTTAAACTGAAACGCTGGCCCGGGTTTGGGCATTAAAAATATTGGCTAAATCCGGGTACCGCGATTCCATCAAAGGCTGACAGAGTCTAGGATCCTGGGCTTAGTTCTGAAGTAGACCTCTTTGCGCGGTTTGCATCTGCAGGTCTTCAAACCCATCGGCAAATTGGTTGGCGCCGGGCCAGACCCGGTCGAGGATGCGGCCCTCGCGGTCAGTGAAGCTGATATGAAGTGCTGCGTCTGGACTGCCTAGCGATTTGGCGAATTTGATGCCGTTTTCTGTGCTCAGGAGGCAGGCGCCGAAGATCGGACAATTTGTTGGATCGAAATTCCAAATGTCCTGGTTGTCTACCCGTATTCTCCAATGCCCGGTGAATTTGGTTCCGCGCTCGAATTCAAATGAGAATTGCGGCCCGGTATCCTCAATCGTCACAAAGACAAAAAACGCACCGAACGGGTCCTGGGCATAGGCATCGACATATCTCAGATAGCACCGTTTGAAGGCCGGATCATCGGATCGTTCCTCACATGCGGTCGTCCATTCTCCATAGGTCTTGTAGTAAAGGTTCTTCCACTTCCAGTCATCTGCGGTGTTTTTTGCGTTCGCAACCGGGGCAGATGCGGCCAATATGAGCGCGAGATATGCGGCTTGCTTTTTCATAGGCTGATCAAAGCAGCTGGCACTGGGTGAAGATACAAACGATTGTTCAATTCTGGTCGCGGTTTCGTGATTTTGGTGCGGGCCAACCAAACGCATTCCATAGGACCACTTTTGCGTGGTGTCGCTTTTCGCCCATTTTGCGGCCAATTCAAGATTGCCTAATGATCAAATTAGGTGTCATTTCCTCCAATCCGGTGAAAAATGCCGAACGGAAATAGGGATGCACCATGTCTGATCATAAAACCGATATTGAAATTGCACGTGAGGCCAACAAAAAACCGATCCAGGAGATCGGTGCCAAGCTTGATATACCTTCTGAACATTTGCTGCCATACGGACATGACAAGGCGAAAATGTCGGCTGAATTCATCAGGTCTGTCCAGGGTAACGAGGACGGCAAGCTTGTGTTGGTGACTGCCATCAACCCAACGCCCGCTGGTGAAGGAAAGACAACAACCACCGTTGGCCTTGGTGACGGCCTCAGTCGCATTGGCAAGAAGACTGCGATCTGTATCCGCGAAGCATCGCTGGGACCGAATTTCGGCATGAAGGGCGGTGCAGCAGGCGGTGGCCATGCGCAAATTGTGCCCATGGAAGATATGAACCTGCATTTCACCGGCGATTTCCATGCCATCACATCGGCACATAATCTGCTGGCAGCGATGATCGACAATCACATTTATTGGGGCAACAGCCTTGAGATTGATATTCGCCGGATTGCATGGAAACGGGTCGTGGATATGAACGATCGTGCCCTGCGCGAAATCACCTGTTCACTGGGCGGCGTTGCGAACGGTTTTCCGCGTGAGGGTGGCTTTGATATCACTGTTGCTTCGGAGGTCATGGCGATCCTGTGCCTTGCCAAGGACATTGCAGATCTCGAAAAGCGCCTGGGTGACATGATCGTTGCCTATCGCCGCGATAAGTCCCCGGTCTATTGCCGAGACCTGAAAGCCGATGGTGCGATGACCGTACTGCTCAAGGATGCCATTCAGCCCAATCTGGTGCAGACGCTGGAAAACAATCCGGCATTTGTCCATGGCGGCCCGTTTGCCAATATTGCACATGGATGTAATTCCGTGGTGGCAACCACAACCGCGCTCAAAATAGCCGATTACGTGGTGACAGAGGCCGGATTTGGTGCCGATCTGGGCGCAGAAAAATTCATGAACATCAAGTGTCGCAAGGCGGGGCTTGCTCCTGACGCCGTGGTTCTGGTGGCAACTGTGCGCGCCATGAAGATGAACGGTGGTGTTGCCAAGAACGATCTGGGTGAAGAGAACACCGAGGCGGTTGAAAACGGTTGTGCCAATCTTGGTCGACACATCAGCAATTTGAAGTCTTTTGGTGTGCCGGTTGTCGTTGCGATCAACCATTTTGTGACCGACACCGAAGCTGAAGTTCAGGTGGTCAAGGATTTTGTGGCAACACAGGGTTCTGAAGCGATTCTTTGTAAGCACTGGGCTGAGGGTTCAGCCGGTACCGAAGAACTGGCCAAAAAAGTCGTTCAGATGGCTGAAAGCGGCATGTCACACTTTGCTCCGCTCTATCCCGATGAAATGCCGCTGTTTCAGAAGATCGAGACCATCGCCAAACGCATTTACCATGCAGATGAAGTTCTGGCAGACAAGTCGATCCGGGATCAACTTAAAGCCTGGGAAGAGCAGGGCTATGGTGATCTGCCGATTTGTATGGCCAAGACCCAGTATTCGTTCTCAACCGATCCGAACCTGCGCGGCGCTCCTACGGGGCATTCAGTACCGATTCGGGAAGTGCGGTTGAGCGCTGGCGCCGGCTTTGTTGTGGTGGTCTGCGGACAGATCATGACAATGCCAGGTCTTCCGCGTGTGCCTTCTGCGGAAGTTATCCGCTTTGATGAGGAAGGTCTTATACAGGGTCTTTTCTAACATGTTGAATATTTACGTAACGTAATAGAATATATTTGAGTATAAAATCCAAGAATATATATTTTATAACAGTATATTTACTTTCTCTGCGTAAATACTATATCCGCTGCTATAGCCTGAAAGATAGACAATACTATTTTCAGGCGTGAATGATAAGGGAGCCCTGCAAATCCCTGTCAT
>JAHEJF010000345.1 GCA_024639025.1 Ahrensia sp.
GTACGAAAAATTTGCCCGAATTCGATAATCAATTGAGGTTTTGATCAACCCAAGCCGATCTCAAGTTCTTTTGCTCCAGAACCTGTGAGCCATTAATCGAACAGGCGCACGAAAACGCCTTATGATTTGCTTTGTTTTTGATCGTTCAGCTCAAGGGATTGAAGCTTCTCCATGGCGCCTTGCACTGCACTTTGCAGTTGCTCTGGCGATACTGACCGGTCGGAAAAATCACTGGAGGGATGCAGTACAAAACCGTCAGTTTTGCTCAACGACGCGGCGAGTTGTCCGTTGATATGGATTTCGCACACCGCTGATGAATGATCAGATTGGCTGACAATCTTGTAGCCTATAGCGTGGCTCATATTCGCTTGCCTTCTAATCTCGTGCGCATGAAGCTGCGCTCTTGGCGCTCAAATCCGGCGTACTTGTCAGCTCTTACTTCGTATATGATGAAGCAATTGATCACGCCTCTTCATCCTCGAATGGCACTGCAATATTGACCTTTTTTTCCAACCAGCGGGGGACGGGAAGGTCTTTCTGGCGCAAAAAGTCGGGATTGTAGATCTTTGACTGGTAGCGATTGCCGTAGTCGCACAGGACAGTCACAATCGTATGGCCTGGCCCCATTTCTTTTGCCAGGCGCACTGCGCCAGCAATGTTGATACCGGTTGAAAGACCCATGACCATGCCTTCTTCTTCAACCAATGCAAATATGATCTCCAGCGCATCGCGATCTTCGATCTGATAACTGTAATCGGGGGTGAATCCCTTGAGATTTTCGGTGATGCGGCCTTGGCCGATTCCTTCAGATATGGAGCCACCTTCCGATTTGAATTCGCCATTTGTGAAGTAAGAGTAGAGCGCTGCACCCATTGGGTCGGCCAGGCCTATTTTCACCCCTGGTACCGAAGCGCGTAGTGATTGCGCGACCCCAGCCAGCGTTCCGCCTGAGCCGCAAGCGCAGATGAATCCATCCACCTTGCCGTCAAGGTCGCGAATTATCTCGGGTCCGGTGGTTTCAACATGCGCTTGCCTGTTGATCGCATTGTCAAATTGGTTGGCCCAGATCGCTCCATTTGCCTCGGTTTCATTGAGCTGTTGCGCCAACCTTGCAGAAACTTTGATGTAATTGTTCGGGCTGCGATATGGCTTTGCGGGGACCTCAATCAATTCAGCGCCCAGCAGCCGCAGGGCGTCTTTTTTCTCTTGGCTCTGTGTTTCAGGGATCACGATCACGGTTCGGTAGCCAAGAGCTTTGGCAACCATGGTCATACCGATGCCAGTATTTCCGGCCGTCCCTTCGACAATAACGCCACCAGGCTTTAAAAGCCCTCGTTTCTCTGCATCCCGAATGATAAATAGTGCGGCGCGGTCTTTGACCGACTGACCAGGGTTAAGGAACTCACATTTTCCGTAAATTGTGCAACCGGTTTGCTCTGATGCGCGCTTCAATTTCACCAGGGGTGTGTTGCCAATCAGATCGATGATGGAGGAGTTCATGTTATTAACCTTTATGCTGCACGCAAAATAGGTGTGTCGCATGGAGGGAGCAAGGTAATTTTACTAAGGAATCAGTGTATTTTACGATTCATTTGCCATGTCAGGGTAATAATGAAAAAGTAGTTTTTACGATGATCCGAATTGCATCCAGGTACGTAGATATGGCAGTTAAAACCCATAAAGCGTGGTCAGCGCTTGCGGGACGTTTTTGAAAGATGCGGTTGTGACGAACGATTTTGAAACAGTAGACAGCCTTTTGAGCGGTTATGTCGCCGGAGCATTGCCAAAACCTTTGCAGGTTTTGATGGCCTCACAGATGGAGATCTCTGACGAGCATCACTTGTTCGTGGATGGCCTGGAATGCGCTGCAGGTGCTGAATTGGAGCAAATGGAGCCGGTTGAGCTTTCCAAGCGCGATTCGGCGCTTGATGCCATTTTTGCATCAAGCATCGACGATGAGATTTCCGTTGAGCCGAAACAGCCTTGTTCAGTCCTGCCTGAATCGCTGCAGAATTTTGTCGGATTTGATGTTGATAACATTCCCTGGAAGACCAAAATGCCGGGCTTCAAGGAATTTGAACTGGGCGATATTGACGGTTGTCATGTCACAATGTTCTGGATCAAGCCTGGTCGGACGGTTCCCATGCACACGCATGAGGGCATGGAATTGTCGTTGATTGTTCAGGGTGCCTTTACCGATGAGCGCGGGCGTTTTGGGCGTGGCGACATTTCGATCGCTGATGAAAACGTGGAGCACCGTCCAACCGCTGACATGAGCGGTCCGTGTATCGGTTTTGCTGTTACTGATGGTGCCTTGCGTTTGACTGGCCCCCTGCATCAGCGAATAGGTGATATTCTGGGCGTCGGTTGATAGCACCCATATTTGGAAACCATTTGGGCTCTTATGGCGTATGTCATAAGAGCCTTTTTGTTGAAGTCAGGAAATCTTGATGGATTTGTATCGAATTAAGCCCGGCGATGGTGTGGTGTGGATCACCGGCGCCAGCGCGGGTATCGGACGTCAGCTTGCGTATCAAATGGTGGTTGAGGGATATACGGTGGTGGGCAGTGCACGCAATGCTGATGCCCTTTCGGACCTTGGCAAAGAACTTGCTGGAGCCAATGGAGAATTCTTCAGCCTGCCTTGTGATGTAACCGATATTGAGGGCATGCAAGCTGCCGTAGACTCAATCGAGAAGGACCATGGCCCAATCCGGCTGGCTGTCTTCAATGCCGGCAATTACTGGCCGACACCCGGTGAGGCGATGGATTTAGACGCATATCGCAAGAACTATGAGGTCAATCTGTTTGGTGTTCTGAACGGTCTCGTGCCAGTTGTCGAGCGCATGAAAGGGCACGGCAAGGGCCAAATCGCGTTGGTCGCCTCGGTATCGGGCTATACGGGCCTGCCGGCCGCCTCGGCTTATGGCGCTTGCAAGGCAGCGGTCAACAACATGGCTGAATCGCTCAAATTCGACTTCGACAAGATGAATATTCGGATTCAGGTGGTCAATCCGGGATTCATCGAGACGCCGTTGAGCGGCAAGAACGAGTTCGAAATGCCGTTCCTGATGCCCGTTGACAAGGCCGTTGAACGCATGGTGCGCGGATTTGAGCACGGCGGGTTCGAGATCACATTCCCCCGGCGCTTCACCTTTATTCTGAAGCTCTTGCGTATGCTGCCGCATGGCATCTATTTTTGGCTAATGGCGCGCGCAACCGGGTGGAACACCAGAAAACTGGATTACCGGGATACCACGCCAGCAAAGAACGAACGTTAGACTCTGTCAGCCTTTGATGGAATCGTGCTACCCTGATTTATCCAATATTTTCAATGCCCAAATCCGCGCCAGCGTTTCAGTTTAAGACTGAA
>JAHEJF010000346.1 GCA_024639025.1 Ahrensia sp.
GTGCACATGCAATCGGCGATGCAAGCCGTCTCGTTGCACTGGGCGATGCCGATGTCATGGTGGCTGGTGGCACGGAATCGCCGATCAGCCGTATCTCGTTGGCGGGTTTTGCTGCCTGCCGTGCACTTTCGACCGGACGCAATGATGAGCCAATCAAGGCATCCCGCCCATACGATGTTGATCGTGATGGGTTTGTGATGGGCGAGGGCGCAGGCATTGTCGTTGTTGAAGAGCGCGAACATGCTTTGGCGCGTGGCGCAAAAATCTATGCCGAGATCGTTGGATATGGTCTGTCGGGCGACGCATTCCATATAACCGCACCCTCTGAAAGCGGCGATGGCGCGGAACGATGCATGCGCGCCGCCCTCAAGCGGGCCGGCCTCGGTCCATCTGATATCGACTACATCAATGCGCATGGCACATCCACCATGGCCGATACGATTGAACTAGCCGCGGTGGAACGGCTATTGGGTGATGCGGCTTCGAATGTGTCGATGAGTTCAACCAAATCGGCGATTGGCCATTTGTTGGGCGCAGCAGGCGCGGTCGAAACCATCTTCTGCGCATTGGCGATTCGAGATCAAGTGGTTCCGCCGACATTGAATCTGGATAATCCGGAAGTTGAAACCGCAATCGACCTGGTGCCGCACAAGAAACGTGAGCGCAAGGTGGATGTCGCCCTGTCAAATTCCTTTGGCTTTGGCGGGACGAATGCTTCGCTCGTCCTTAAACGCCACAATAGCTGACAATAACTGCACTTTTTCCGCCACATTGGGTTCCTAATACTCGGCAAATAAGACAACAATAGTCGGTGTATCAGGACCATCTGTGTGTGTCGGTCTTGGTGCTTAATGCGTAAATTTACCGGATTTTGAAGGGTATTGAATTGAACGGTCAAGCACGATTTGGACGCGGCGATAATGTAGATTCGCGACCTTCTGGTATGTCTGATCCCGTGGCCTCTGCTTCAGAGGAGCGCGCCATTCCCCAATCTGCCGCCCAAGCAATCAGACCGCAACCGGGCGTGGCACCACCCCGTCGCAAAAGGGCGAAATCAGCCCGCAACCAGTTGGTGGTGTTCTTCCACTTCATGTTCTCGCTACTGGTCTTGTGCCTGGTGCTGCTTGCCGGAATCTTTTACTACGGAAAAACCCAATTTGAAGGTGCCGGCCCGCTTGAGCAGGCAACAAATTATGAAGTACGCAGCGGCGCAAGCATCTCGCAGATTGCCAACAGTTTGGCACGGCGTGGCATCATATCGGATGCCCGGATATTTGAGTGGGGTGTAAGAGCATTTGGCCAGGAAGAGGCCATGAAGGCTGGCGAGTATGAAATTAAGAGCCGGGCCTCCATGAAGAATGTCATGGAGACGCTGGTTTCTGGGCGCGCCATTTTGCATCCTCTGACCATTGTAGAAGGTATGACCGTTTACCAGGCCATGCAGCGCATTGCGGCAAATGAAATCCTGGAAGGTGATATGCCCGCCGATTTGCCCGCAGAAGGCACATTGATTGCTGATACCCAACGTTTTGCGCGTGGGACCACGCGAACCGATATCATTGAACGTATGAAAGCGCAGCAGTCCAAATTGGTCGAGCAGATATGGGCAAAACGATCACCGGATCTGCCCATTGAGACCATGGAAGAATTCATTGCTCTGGCCTCAATCGTCGAAAAAGAGACCGGCGTAGCTGAAGAGCGCCCACGCGTTGCAGCGGTCTTCATCAACCGTTTGCGACAAGGCATCCGTCTTCAGTCCGATCCAACCATAATCTACGGAATTTTTGGCGGTGAGGGAAAACCGGCTGAGCGACCGATCTATCGCTCTGATATTGATACCGAGACCGCATACAATACCTACACCATCGATGGTATTCCACCGGGTCCTATTGCCATTCCGGGCAGGGCTTCGCTTGAAGCGGTTGCCAATCCGGCGCAAACCGATGATCTGTTCTTTGTGGCCGATGGAACCGGCGGGCATGTATTTGCAAAAACGCTCGACGAACACAACGCCAATGTTGCCAAATGGCGGGAGATAGAAGCACAACGCGCCCGGGAAGCCGAGCAGGATGGAACTCAATCTGAATGATCTTCGCACAAGAATTCGAGAGTAATTTGCATGTCTGAACTGCAGTCGATGACTGGTTTTGCCAGCACCACGCAATCTGTAAGTGGCAGGCAGTTGTCTTGTGAAATGCGGTCAGTTAACGGCAAAAGCCTCGACATTCGGTTGCGCTTGCCATCCGGTCTTGAGGCGATGGAAGCGGAAATAAAGAAACGCATTTCTGCAAAAATCGCCCGCGGCAATATCCAGGTTTCAATTTCCGTAGACGCCTCATCTAGTCAGGCATTTATGTCCATTGATGAAGAGGCATTTGTTGCGCTGGCTAAGCAAGCATCGCGATTGGCGCAGGCAAGCAACATAGCGCCGCCGACAACCGATGGAATATTGGCTGTTCGCGGCATCGTTTCGGGCGATGATGCCGCCATTGCATCGGTGGAAATTGACGATGAGTTCCGAGATGCGCTTCTCGCCACGATAGAGCAGACAGTCGAAAATCTTTTGGCCATGCGGCAGAATGAAGGTGCTTCGCTGCAATCTGTGCTGGCAACCCATCTACACACAATTGCTGAACAGACCATCGCGGCACGCGATGACGCGGCAAGCAGGCCGGACGCCATAAAAGCCAAGTTGGAAAACCAGCTGTCAGCGCTGCTGGAGTGTGTGGGCGAGGGCTCGCTTGACCCTGACCGCCTTCATGCCGAGGCAGCGATCTTGGCCACCAAGGCTGACATTCGCGAGGAGATTGATCGCTTGCACGCACATGTTGCAGCGGCCAGCGACCTGCTGGCCAAGGGCGGCCCGGTTGGCAGAAAACTCGATTTTCTTGCGCAGGAGTTCAATCGCGAGACCAATACCATTTGCTCCAAGTCGACATCGGCAACATTGACCGCGACCGGCCTTGCGCTTAAAGCCGTGATTGACCAGTTCAGGGAGCAGGTACAAAACCTGCAATAGTTTGCGAGAGGCCATGAGCGCAGCATCAAATTCGGGAGCCGATGACGGCATCAAGCGACGTGGACTTATGCTTGTGCTTTCGTCGCCATCAGGCGCGGGCAAATCGTCCATTGCTCGCAACCTGCTGGAAAAAACGCAAGGCCTTGAGCTTTCAGTAAGCGTGACCACACGCGCCAGGCGCGGCAGCGAAATTGATGGCATCCATTACCATTTCATTTCAGAGCGTGAGTTCCAGCGTATGCGGGATGATGATCTGCTGTTGGAATGGGCTGAAGTCCACGGAAACTGGTACGGTACGCCGCGAGAACCAGTGGAACAGGCAATGAGCGAAGGCCGAGACATGCTGTTCGATAT
>JAHEJF010000347.1 GCA_024639025.1 Ahrensia sp.
GCATAAGTATAGGGAACAGGTGAAGGCGTAGGCACCAACACACTGACTGTTTCCGGTTTTTTTGGCGAATCGCTATTCATCACCCGTGACCTTGCCGATTGTTTGCGCTAAACGAAAGCCAAACCGGTAACGGCATGTGCAACACCCAATGAACAAGGGCCATAATAATGAAGTTTTTTGTCGACACTGCAGATATTGGCGATATCCGAGAGCTCAATACTTTGGGCCTGTTGGATGGCGTGACAACCAACCCATCGCTTATTTTGAAATCTGGCCGCGACATTTTGGAAGTTACGAAGGAAATTTGCGCTGAAGTGGACGGTCCCGTCTCCGCCGAAGTTGCCGCAACAGACTACGACGCCATGATGAAGGAGGCCGCAGTACTGGCCAAGATCGCAGATAATATCTGCATCAAGTTGCCATTGACCTTGGATGGTTTGCGCGCGTGTAAAGCGCTGACATCAGATGGACACAAGACCAATGTGACACTTTGCTTTTCTGCCAATCAGGCGCTTCTGGCGGCCAAAGCCGGCGCCACTTACATCTCCCCATTCATTGGCCGTCTCGACGATACGGCCATCAATGGCATGGAACTGATTGGCGAAATCCGAACAATTTACGACAATTACGGCTTCCAGACTGAAATCCTTGCCGCCTCCATCCGAACTGTCAATCACGTCAAAGAGGCAGCCATGATCGGAGCCGATGTTGCGACCGTGCCACCGGCAACGCTCAAGGCACTGGTCAAGCATCCGCTGACTGACAAGGGCCTGGAAGCGTTTTTGGCCGATTGGGAAAAGACTGGCCAGTCCATAACCTAGATGGCGCCCAAATCAACAAAACCCGCTCATTGAGCGGGTTTATGTTTGGTAATTAAAGACAGATTTAGAACGGTGAAGTTGCCGAAGCGTCATCACGCAATGTGATTTCGCAATGTTGCTGCAGCGTTGCAGTCAGCTCCTGCACATCGCCATCCAGAGAAGACACATCAATTGCCCCACCAAGTGTCATCTCGAATGTCTTGCCAGCCTTGTTCAACAATTCATGGAACACCGTCATATCGCGAAGTTCCGGGTTTCGGTGTGCAAGCAGGTAGAACAGGCCAGAGTTCCTTGCTTTCATATTCATTGGAATGATCGGCACATTATAGCGCTTTGCCATCTGAATAGCGGTTGCCATCCATGGCCGTTCGGTCAAACGACCCCTGTTCCAATACGCAATGCGGCCCGACGGAAATAACACAATCGCACGTTCATCCTTGAACGCATTATTGGTTTGAACCAGCGTTTGGCGGCTCTTGGCCATTGTTTTTTCTTCCTTGCGCCATTCCACCGGAATGATGATGTCCGAGAGGGCCTGATTGACACGGATGGCATCACGATTTGCAAAAAATACCAAGTCCGGTCGGTAGTCCTTCATCATGTCATAGACAGCAATGCCGTCGGCAATCCCTGTAGGATGGTTGGAAACCAGAATAAATCCGCCCTCTGCAGGCATGTTGCTCAGACCATTGATCTGAGAATCCAGCTTGAGCAACTGGCTGACATAATCAAAACACTCCAGGCCGCTCATCTCCTGCACAGCGTCGGCCATTGCAACGGCCTGCTTGTAATGCAGCACCTTGTGCAGTGGCGTTTTGATAAACGGCCAAATCCAGTGCTTTATCAGGGTATGTCCACGCTCGTTGATCAGCTGATCGACGATGTGCAAATCTTCATGCCGCAATGCGCCAAAACTCCGCTGTGCAAGCATGTCGAACATGGACGTCGATGTACGTGTGTTTTCCATAGCCATTGAACCCGGTTGGCATATAGATCCCCAATCGCTGATTTTTGTAGCGATATTATGACATAGGGTAATAACGCCGAAAACCATTTTGGGCGAAACAAGCCCAAAATGGTCTCTAAGTCCAACGATTTGTTGGCTTTTCAGCCAAAAACTTAACTGGCCTAGCTGCCGTGCGGCGTCACGCCTGCATAGGCCTGATCGCCCCAAATTCGTTTAACTCTTTGATCCCGCCCACAAGCATTGCGGTATTTTTTGTAGGCGTCACCTTGGCTGATCACGCCAAATCGGGTCAATTTCTTGCCGGTTCCCTGCCAGTAATTCTGATGATAGTCTTCTGCTTCGTAGAACGTAGCCGTACCTTCTACCGGAATTGCCAGCTCACGATCCAGCGCTGCCGCGGCATCGGCAACAATCTTCTCTGCGATCGCCATCTCTTCATCCGTTGAGGCATGAATGGCGGGCGCATAGGAACGGCCGCGGTCGCAGAATTGACCGCCACCATCTGTTGGATCGATCGTTCGAATGAAGGTCGTTACAAGCGTTTCATAGTCGGTTACAGCCGGATCATAAGTAATCTTTACGACTTCGCGATGATTGCCATGGTTGCGATATGTCGGGTTCTCCAGCGTACCGCCGCCATAACCCGAAACAGTATCTGTGACGCCGACCACGTGATCAAAATCCGATTCCACGCACCAAAAACAGCCACCAGCAACAACAAGCGACTTGCTTTCCGCACTAGCATAGCTCGCGCCACCCGCAGCAAATGCAGTGGCCATAAGGGCAGTGGTTAGAATTGAGCGCAGCATGGGAACTCCTGTAGTTGAAATGCTTGCACCCAGATATAGACGACCAAATATGGCCGTCCATTAAACTGAAAACACAGTTGCGTGATAAAACTTAATTTGAGGCTGCGTCGGTCAATTTGCCTAAGGCACCAGCCATCATTTCAAAGGACTTGTCCGCGCCGCTCACCTCATACCTGGCCTTCAGATCAGCAGGGTCAAGATAACCGATTTTCGTTGTTCCATTGTCGTCCCAAATCAATACGCGGATGGGTAGATCCAGACCAGCGCGTGGCGCATTTTGCAAGATTGGCGTGCCCAGCTTGGGATTGCCGAACATCACCAATGTCATGGGTGCCAGCTCCGCATCGATGCTAGCCGCTCCAGCTGCATGATCCACACGGGCAAACAAAGTTGCGCCAGCGCCCTCGACTGCAGCGACCAACTTATCAGCTGTTGCTGCGACATCCGAAGCGCTGTCTTTGATGATCCAGTTTTCTGCCATGGCCGCTCCTGTTGATATCAATCCGAATACAAAGGCCGCAGTGATGGCTCTTATTTGATGTGAAAAACTCATAGTAGTCTCCGTTTTGCGCCCTCGCCCTTGAAAAGTTGAGCACGGCAGGCATGGCAGGAGAAATCAATTTGTTGTTAAGTCGTACCGCTCCGATTGAGGATCATCGATCGCACAATAGACATTTAAGGAACGGGCGGACTGGAAAGCGCCGCTCTGCCCAACGCTTAAGAGCGTTTTAGCCTTCAACGGAAACGCTTGCGCGGATCTTTGGCATTG
>JAHEJF010000348.1 GCA_024639025.1 Ahrensia sp.
GTGCCTGGCACAGATGAATTGAGCAGGTCATTAAGCAGTTTCTTAGGGTCGAGCATCGTTATCTCCCAGTGAATTCAAGATTGTTTTTCATGTGGGAACAAGATGGCCAAATTTCAACGTAATGTCATAAAAAACGCGGCATCAAGTTTACAGAATTCCCAAGCACGACAGCGTCTCAGCCAAAGCTTGAACACTCTGGCTGAAACGCATTGCTCGATTTTTCCAATGCTTGGACTATTGGTCGGTCGGCGGCGGTTCATTGTTCAGATTGAGAGGCTGATCGCCCAGGTTCAACTGACCCGGCAGTCCCAGGCCACCATTGTTCTGGGTTTCGGGCGCTGATTGTCCACTGCCCTGCTGGCCTGGCAGCCCAGATGGACCGCTGCCATTTAGATTGAGTCCGCCCGGAAGGCTCAACCCGCCGCCGTTTTGGTTTGGCAATCCAAGTCCGCCGCCACCAAGGCCGGGAAGTCCGCCATCCTGTTGCTGTCCGCCCAATCCACCGCCAAGGCCAGGTAATTGGATTTCCACCTCGTCGATATTAAATTTAACCTCATCATCCTTGTAGTGTGTTACCAGGCGCGGGTAGAAAATCACCATCATGATCGCGATGAACTGAATGACAATATAGGGAAGAACACCCTTGTAGATCTGCGTGGTCTTGATGCCTTCGATGCGCTCGCCGGTGACTTCGTCGTCCCAATCGTTCTTTGGCGATATTGAACGCAAATAGAACAATGCGAAACCGAAGGGTGGCGTGAGGAACGACGTCTGAAGGTTGATACCCAGAACGATACCCAACCAGATCAGGTCGATGCCCAATGCCTCGGCGGGGCCGACCAGTAGCGGCACCACGATGAATGCGATCTCAAAGAAATCAAGGAAGCATCCGAGTATAAAAACGATGACCGTGACAACAAACAGGAATCCTGTTTCACCACCGGGCAGTGCCAGCAGCAATTCTTCGATCCAGATATGGCCATTGATGCCATAAAATGTCAGGCCAAAGACGCGCGCTCCAATCAGGATGAACATTACGAAAGCGGTCAGCTTGGTTGTCGAATCCAGTGCTTCCTTGAGCGTGGTGATCGACAATCTGCGTTTGAACAGGGCAAGTACCAACGCACCCGTCGCTCCCATTGCCCCACCTTCTGTGGGTGTTGCAATACCAAGGAAAATCGTGCCCAACACGAGGAAGATCAGGGCAAGAGGCGGGATAAGCACGATTACGACCTGCTCGGCCAAGCGAGAAATGATTCCCAGTTTGAATTGGCGGTTGATCAGTGAGAAGCTAAGAGCCAAGCCAGTTGCAATTGTCGCTGACCAAACAAAGCGGGTCTCGTAGCGCAAATCACCAAACACAAACTCGTACAGCCCAAAGTGAATGCCAACCGAAACCGCAACAACCACGAGCAGTGACGTGACGCCGCCTCCCAGGGTGCGGGCCTCAATGGGCAGGGCAGGGACCTTTTTGGGAGATACAATGGTCAACAGGAAAATGTATAAGCAGTACATGCCCATGATCATCACTGCTGGCAACAGTGCACCAACATACATGTCGCCAACGGACCGCCCCAACTGGTCGGACATCACGATCAGAACCAGCGATGGTGGTACGATTTGCGCCAGCGTTCCCGATGCCGCAATCGTGCCGGTGGCTACGGAGCGATCATAGCCGTAGCGCATCATGATCGGCAGGGAGATAAGACCCATGGCGATAACGGAAGCGGCAACCACGCCGGTGGTTGCACCAAGCAAACCACCCACCACGATCACCGCAAAGGCCAATCCACCGCGCAGCGGACCAAACAATTGACCGATCGTATCCAGCAGGTCTTCGGCCATTCGAGACCGCTCAAGCACAAGTCCCATGAAGGTAAAGAACGGGATGGCCAACAGCGTGTCATTGCGCATGATATCGAAGGTTCGATTGCCGAGTGACTGGATCAGCGGATAAAAAAGACGGATTTCGCTGGAATAGTTGGAAAGTTCGACGCCGATTACAAAGAAGATCAAGCCGCCGGCGGCCAGGGTGAATGCTACCGGGTAGCCGATCAATAACATAGCCATAACGGAAATGAACATGATCGGTGCAAGGTTGTGTGCAATAATCTCGATCATTTGTCAGACATCCGCTTGTCTAGGCCAGCGGCAGACTCAAGCTCTTCCACCATGGGGGGTAATTCGTGCTGCTGGGTGGGATCTTCAATCAGCCCCCTGATGACGGCTATACGCTTGATGATTTCCGATATTGCCTGCGCAGTGAGCAGTACAAAGCAGCAAAGTATCAGCAATTTCGCAGGCCAGATAACCAATCCACCTGCATTGAGCGATATTTCGCCATTGTTGAACGAGTTGAAGAAAAATGGCCAAGCCAGATAAACCATCAGCAAGCAGAAAGGCATCAGGAAGAAAATGTGTCCCAGCAGGTCAATCCAATCACGCGTGATTTTTGGAAAGCCGGAAGTGACAATATCAATCCGCACGTGTTCGTTGCGTTGGAGCGTATATGCTGCCGCAAGAAGAAATACTGCTCCGTAAAGATACCATTGAAGTTCGAGCCAGGCATTTGAGGATGTATCAAACGCCTTACGGATAATCGCATTGCCGGCGCTGACGAGGACAGCAACCAAAATCAGCCAAGAGACTGACCGGCCAATGAAAGCCGTTACGGCATCAATGGCCGTTGAAAGCCTGAGTAATGCTGACATGTTCCTCCCCTTACGGTCTTGCCCACTCCAAGAGCACACCCGGTTTAAAGACAGTTTGCAGCAAGAATGCAAGTATTCGCAATTGCCGGTTTCGAAAAGTTGGTAGATCGGGTCATAGCATCGCTTGGCTTGAGTTACAATCGAGTGGTAAAATTTTTTTACCAGTGGATATTTGGCTTTCTGACTTGCAGCAACCAATCGGAACGATTTAACCGAAAGTGTTGCAGAAATTGGCAGCTTGATGTCTATGGGGGCCATGACGAAAGATATATTTTCAGTGCAGGATAAAACATGCCTCGTTACGGGCGGTTCATCAGGACTTGGTGCTCATATGACGCGCCTGTTGCTGGACAAGGGAGCGCATGTGACCAGCATTTCAACTGGCGATGTGAGCTGGGATGCGTCGGCGTATGGAGACCAGTTTTCATCGGTTGTGGGCGACGTGCGAGATGATACCGTGCTCAACAAGCTTTTTGGATCCGCTGAGAAACGGTCCGGCTCATTTGATGTGGTTATCAACAATGCCGGTATTACCTTTGTCGAGAAATCGATGAAGTTCGATAGTAAGCGCATGCGTGAAATCCTGGATATTAATGTTGTTTCTGCGGGACGGATCGCCAGCATGGCGGCGCAACAGATGCGGACGAGCGGGAA
>JAHEJF010000349.1 GCA_024639025.1 Ahrensia sp.
AATGTGACCCAGTTGATGCAGATGGCTGATCGCAATCTGTATCGCGCCAAGGGCAAAGGTCGCAACCAGGTCGTCTTTGACGCTTATTTGAGCAAAGAAGGCACGTACCAAACGCGCTACAAGTCCGCCTGATCCAGACTAGATTCACGTTTGATGCAGGTCTGAACCAGGTCGCTACCTACCACCAATCGGGCATGGTTTCGCTCAAATGCGGTCCCCTTCTCAAGGGTGCAATTTTCTCAGCCAATCCGGTTCTGTCTGATGTTTCAACACAAACGCCACACAGCGTTGCCGGGCCTTCCGCTGGCTCAAACCGGCCCTTGGTGATCTTGGTCAAAAAGCGATTGAGCGGCTCTTCCTTGTCCATGCCTAGCGACGAATTGTAGTCGCCACACATGCCCGCATCGGATAGATACCCCGTGCCGTTCTCCAAAATCTGATGATCGGCTGTAGGCGTGTGTGTGTGGGTACCAACCACCAGGCTGGCTTTGCCATCGACAAAGTGGCCAAAGCACATTTTTTCAGATGTTGCCTCGGCATGAAAGTCAAATATCACGGCATCAAAATCTGATCCCAGAGCGCCGGCTTCAAGCTGTGAGGATCCACAAGCGAATGGGTCGTCCAGATCGGGCGCCATGAAAACGCGTCCCATAATGTTTGATACCATCACTCGCGCGCCATTGCGCGCTTCATACACACCCATGCCGCGGCCAGGCGTGCCAGACGGAAAATTTGCCGGACGCAGAAAACGGTCTTCACGCGCCGCAAGGCCCAAGGCTTCTTTTTGATCCCAGACATGATTGCCGGTTGTCACAACATCAGCGCCCGCATCAATTGTCGCCCGATATATGGCCTCGGTAATGCCAAAACCTGCGGCAGCATTCTCACCGTTAACGATGACAAAATCGAGCTTGTAGTCAGATATCAGGCCGGGCAGTTGGTCAAACACGATGGTACGGCCGGTTCGGCCTACCATGTCACCCAGAAATAAAATGCGCATTCAAAATCCTATATTTACTGAGCGAGCTCGTACACGCCCGTCTCCGTCAGCACTGTGTGCAAGGGCACATCATGCGCATCCGCGGGTATGACAGCCACACGCTGGCAGTCAAATGCAACGCCCACCAGCTTGGGCTGGTATCCTTTTTGGTGCAATCGTGCAATGGCGCGGTCATAGTGTCCGGCACCATAGCCAAGTCTGTTTCCGAAACCGTCAAATGCTGCCAGCGGCATCAGTAAAACATCTGGGTCAACCACCTGTGCCTTTTCGCCGGGTCCGGAAGTGCCAAACCCGGTATCGACCAAATCGCTACCGGGCAGATATTCCTTGAACACGATGGTTTGCCGATCCAGCACGACCGGCAGACAAATTCTCTTCACACGTTCGGCCAGCGCCTGCACCAATGGGCGCAAATCAATTTCAGAGCGTATGGGAAGAAATGCCGCAACGGTTTGATCAGACGTCAGCGCCAGCGCGTCAACATGCTCGACCAGTTGCCTGCTTGCCGCATCGCGCATTTTTTCATCCATGGCATCCCGTACGGCCAATATCGACTTGCGGATCTCCGATTTGGTTTGAGATTGGATGGCCACGATGCACTTCTTTGGATCAATCAAAATACCAACCGCGACAATCGGTGAAGAGCAACATCCCGGAGAACCTACTTAAGTAGGTGGGTGCCAGTTGAAAAAGCCCACGAGCCTAATCAGCGCCAGCTCCCTAAGGATGCGTAAGGCCCCGGAGAAAATGTCTTCTGCCGCAGAGCGCAGTCAGCGGGTGTCATATAGAGACCTGCAAACCAACATACCAGTGAAATCTGGATGCATATTTGGAGAAATTCGGCTTCCGGGGTTTGATTTTTGTCGGCATCAATCAATCAAATCCACTCGAATGGCGGTGGTAAAAGCGTGGGTTGTAATGGCCGCATCAAGCTTAGAACAGCCATTTCAAGATAAAGTTGTACCGCGTGGACCAAGAATGCCAGTGACTGGGTTATCTCGGCAATCTCCGCGCCGATTGAAATCAAGGTATGGCTGGTCAATTCGACGCCCGACAAATCGCGACTCAACGACCTCATGAATGAGGTTCAATGGCGTGCCAGTCCTCGAGCATGGCGAAAAGTGTATGACTTTCCACGATAAAGTCTCAAAATTTGGCAGATTTGGTAGCGCTTTTGGTGATTTGTGGACGATTTACAAAGATTGCACCAGAGAATCGCCGCATGGCAGCTTCACATGTTGAAGGCGGGACTGTAGTTTTTTCGAACGGATTCTATTCGACAGGTACAAATCCGTTTATTGAGCGACGCTAGATACCAGAGAAACGAGGCGGTTGTGATAGAGAGTCAGATTGCACAGTTTGAGCGCTTGGAAAGTGAATTGGACGCATACTTTGCTTCCGCTGCTTCCGATACGACCGGCGAACTCCTAAAAAGGATGGATGAAGAAATCTCGGCTTGTTTCGACCTCATAGTGGGGTCCGAGGTTTCGCAGTCTACCGAACTGTTCCGGCGCTTGAGGTTTCTCATTTCAAAACTCTCAACGTTCGACTCCAATGGCGCGCTGGCCGGTCAAGTTCTTCAGCGCATTGAGCAGGATCTCTCGCAGATCGAAGCGGGATTTATTGGACGTTCAGGTAAGCTTACTGCATCCAATCAGAACACACGCACTCGGAACGACGAACTGATTGAGCTGTGCATTGTAAGCCAGGCGAACAATGAATACACCCATGCTGAATTGTTTACGCTCTCGGCAAGGATTACGCCCCACAACGCAGAGCATGATGTGACCGGTGTGCTCATCTATGACGATGCAACGCGTCAGTTCTTTCAGGTCATGGAATGCTACAAATCACATGAGAGCACCCTGATGGAACGTATTCAGTCTTGCCCGTTCCATGGTCACATCAAGGTACACTCCCGCTCCTATATCAAGCAGCGTTCCTATCCCGACTGGACACTCAGCTTGCTGACCACAGAAGATCTCAAGAAGATTTGCCCGAAGGTCGAGGTGTTGCCTTCCTGGTTCGAACAGCAATTGAGCGTCAGCGATGATGCAAAGACAAATGAAGGTCATCGTTGGCTTGTAAGCAGTCTTGGCCAATTGGTCGCTTAGAGTCTGAGACCAATACGCCAAGTCGAATTCAGCGCTGAGCCTCAGCAAACTTGTTGATCGCGGAAGGTGTTTGAGAATTTGGTCGATCAGCAAACCATATTTCGATCGGCCAATAATCAGGGGTACAAAAAAAGAGGAAGGCGATAACCGTAGCCATCGCCCCCCTGCATTTTCAGAAGTTTGTGAGAACTGCAGCCGTCTCCGAAAAGACATGCCGCCACATTCATTTCTACTTCTACAGTGACCAT
>JAHEJF010000350.1 GCA_024639025.1 Ahrensia sp.
GATTTGATTGCACTCGTGCAGAAACTGTCGCGGGAAGCTGTTGCTGACGGCTGGCCCGGTTTGCTGGTCGGCGATATCTCGCAACCAAGGGGTGGACCGATGCTGTTCGGCCATGCGTCACACCAGGTCGGTCTTGATGCGGATATTTGGTTGACCAAGATGCCTGATCGTCGGCTGAGCAAGAAGGAACGCCGCGATACGAGCGCCATTTCCGTGCTCAAGAAGGG
Organism: Ahrensia sp.; assembly: GCA_024639025.1. GTDB lineage: Bacteria > Pseudomonadota > Alphaproteobacteria > Rhizobiales > Rhizobiaceae > Ahrensia. Next base: position 228 of record JAHEJF010000350.1, read on the forward strand.
CACGCTGAATGTAAACCCGAAGATCTGGACAAGCGCACATGCCAAGCTGATTGCAAGAGCTGCCAGCTACAGCCAGGTCGAGCGATTATTTGTTCATCCCGGTATCAAGAAAGCAATGTGCAATGCCTATGGCAGCAATCCGGTCAATGCATCATGGCTTGGCAAGGTGCGACCCTATTACGGCCATCACTACCATTTTCACATTCGCATGAAGTGTCCTTCCGGCTCGCCCAATTGTCGGGCACAGGCGGCTGTACCGTCCGGGTCCGGCTGCGGCGCGCCGCTCGCCTGGTGGTTCACTTCTGAACCATGGACGCCAAAGAAACCGAAACCCGGCGCCAAGCCTGTCAAGAAAAAGGTGGTAAAGCTTAAGGATCTGCCCGGCGCGTGTTCACGGGTTTTGAAAGCCCAACAGCCGGCGAATGAGCAATTGGTCACACTCGATGGAAACTACGATCAGACTGCTGCATTGGCTTCGGCACTGCCGACGACTTCGCCGGGCGTCAAGGCAACAAGCAGGGCCTATAGCTGGCCTGTACCGGCCAATCGTCCCAGACCCTGACGTCGCAAAACATCAATGTTGCCAAATTGTCGCTTTTAAGCGCGGCCGGTTTCCTCTATAGCATTTCAAACGATTTAATCGGCCAGGACCATGACAGACTTTACCCAGATTGAGCACCCCAATCTTGCCCTGATCGCACATGACCAGAAAAAGGATGATCTCGTCGATTTTGTCGGCAGGCATCATGCCCATTTTCTGCGGTGCAAGTTGCTCGCAACGGGCACAACCGGTGGCAGAATTGCCAAGATGCATGCCGATCTGGACCTGACGCCGCTCAAGAGCGGACCGCTCGGCGGCGACCAACAAATTGGCGGATTGATTGCAGAAAACAAGGTTGATGGCTTGATCTTCTTTGTGGACCCTTTAACACCCATGCCGCATGATGTTGATGTGAAGGCACTGATGCGTCTTGCTATTGTTTACGATATTCCCATGGCACTTAATCGCTCAACGGCAGAAATCATGCTATTGGACTTTGCCGCCCGATTTAACGGAGAAAAAGATGCCCACTGATTATAGTTCGGCGCCAACTGCCCTGCCTTTCCCGATTCTGATTGCCGATATTGGCGGCACCAATGCCCGGTTTGCGATTGTGGTTGATGCGTTTGCGGAACCCAAGACGTTTCCAACCATCAAGGCGGCGGACTACGCCTCGCTCGACGCTGCGATACAGAGCCATGTTCTGGACCGCACGTCGCTCATTCCGCGCGCAGCCGTACTGGCAGTCGCAGGTCCAACAGACGGTGATGAGATCGATCTGACAAACAGCGACTGGGTGGTCAAGCCAAAGGAAATGATCGAAAAGTTCGGCCTGCAAGATATTATCGTGCTCAACGATTATGAAGCGCAGGCTCTGGCGGTTACCGCACTGGGCGAAGACCAGTTGCAAAATGTCGGTGATGCAAGTCGGGATGATCGCGGCAATTGTGTTGTTATCGGCCCAGGAACCGGCCTTGGTGTCGCGGGTCTTATTCACGCTGCCAGCACCTGGGTGCCGGTAGCGGGCGAAGGCGGTCATGTTGATCTTGGTCCGCAAACCGACCGCGACAATGAGATATTTCCCCATTTGGACCGCATTGAAGGGCGCGTATCGGGCGAGCAGATCCTCTGCGGCCGCGGTCTGCTCAACCTGTACCGGGCAGTGACCGAGGCTGCTGGCGATACGCCAAAGCTGACTTCACCGGAAGAGATCACCAAGGCTGCAACCGACAAGAGTGATCAGTATGCAGTTGAGACCATCTCCTTGTTCTGCGAGTATTTTGGCCGCGTTGCCGGTGACCTAGCCTTGGTATTCATGGCCAAGGGCGGCGTCTTCCTGACCGGCGGGATCACCCAGAAAATTCTCCATATTTTCGATGGTGAGCGCTTCCGAAAAGGTTTTGAAAACAAAGCGCCGCACAGTGCGATGGTTGCAAGCATGCCAAGTTTTGCAATTCTCCATGAGCAGGCACCAATGGTCGGTCTTGCCGCCTATGCTTGCGCCCCGACACGCTTTGGCGTTTCGCTTGATGGAAGACATTGGTCGGGCGCGTAAAGCGAGCCCTGTCTATTCGCATAATCATCAGATATAAATGCGAAAAACGGCATTGAAGGCAGAGTTTGTTTGACACAACCCGCAACAAGATCTGAGACATCCGCCTTGGAGCTGGGCGGATCGGTCTATCAATTGCTCAAGCGCATATTCCGCGAGAATGGCGCGTCCTACAAAGGCAAGTATGTTTTTGCCATTGCCTGTCTGCTTATCATTTCGGCAACAACGGCATTCTCTGCATGGATCATGCGTGATGTGGTGGACGAGATTTTCTATCGCCAGCGCGAGGAATTGATCGCCGTTATTTCGCTTGCCATTGTGGCCGCCTTTGTCCTGCGTGCCTTTGCGATGTATTTCCAGTCGATCACCATGGCTCAGATCGGCAATGACCTGGTTGCAAAATACCAGAGCCGAGTATTTGAAAAACTGATGCGAACGGGCATCGGATATTTCAACGACAACCGGTCAGCGCAATTGGCCGCGCAGATCAGTCAGAACATCACAGGCATCAGGGATGTGATGTCGATCACTGTCACCTCTTTCGCCCGCGATTTTGTCACCCTGATCGGATTGGTGATTGTGATGTTCTTGCAGGACCCGGTTCTGTCCCTGATCACCTTCATCATCGGCCCGCTCTTGTTGCTGGGCGTGTCTTGGGTCTCGCGCCGGGTGCGCTCGGTCGTGCGTGAAACGGTCGAGCTGAACGCCCGCGTCATCGGCACAATGCAGGAAACCATGCAGGGCATCACTGTGGTCAAGGCCTTTACGATGGAAGATCAGCTGCACGGCAAGATTCAGGCCATCATCGACCATGCGCAGGAGCGCGGCAACAAATTGGCAATGGTATCAGAGCGGGTCACACCGATTGCCGAATTGATTGCAGGTTTTGCGGTAGCTGGCGCGATTGCCTATGGCGGCTTTCGCGCCATCAACAATGCGCAGCCTCCAGGCGCGATGTTTGCCTTTATCACGGCGCTGCTGTTTGCCTACGATCCGGCCAAGCGACTTGCGCG
>JAHEJF010000351.1 GCA_024639025.1 Ahrensia sp.
AGTCCGAGACAGCAATTGCCAGTTCGGTGCAGGAAGTCTCTGCCTCTTCCACGTCGCGCAGAAGCACAGATGCCTGCTTGTAGATTTTTCCGAACTCTTCGACCCGTTCCGGATCGGCAAATCCCGGCTCTGGTTCAATACGTTCGGTTCTTATGCCCAATACACAATGCCCGATCTGCCGTTCACCCATGTAGATCGGGTAGGACTGCCTGACTGTCTCATATTCCTCCCAGGTGTCATTGACGATTGCATGTTCTTCCACTTGCGGGGTTGGCTTGCTCAAATGGATACTGACGAATGCGCCTGCAAGAAATGTCGTGCAACACAGAACTGGTACGAGAATTTGGCCTAACATGCGCCCTGCATCCGCTGGTTGGTAAGATGGGTCGTTTGTTGCCAACATAGTGATGCAGACTTGTGTGGGCCTAGACTCTGTCAGCCTTTGATGGAATCGCGGCACCCGGATTTATAACATTTTCAATGCCCAAATCCGCGTCGGCGTTTCAGTTGAACACTGAAATGCTCTAGTGCACAAAAAACGGCCCACCAAGAGGTGGGCCAAGTTATTCGTAAAGGTATGGTTTCGACCACAAAATGCTTCTAGGAGTAAGAAGCTGGTGAACTAGGCATGTGATCGAAGTAAAGACATCCCGAAAGCGGGTAAGCGGCCGGTGCATCATGCGGAGCTTGGGGTTCTCCGTAGCCGTAAATCATTTGTAAGTGTCGAACGTTACGCAGAAGTTAATTGCAACCCTTGAATTACTCATATCGCAGCACTGAAACGTTGCTGCAGGTCCTCTTGATTGTCTTGTTGGCCTTGGTCAGATGCCGAAGGCAGACTTCAAAAATCTCGCTGCCGCGCCGCTTTACCGGCAAGACCAGCGTGACCAGATTTTGTTGCCTGGGTTTTACAATTGGGCTGCCATGGATGGACACCGGTTTGATTTTTCGGCCTGCGCTGTCGCGAATGCTCAAGTTCATTTTGATGGGTGCAGCATTGGCATTTTGTGAGCGGAAGCGAATGCCAACCTGATCGGTGAAAGTGACAAGCTCTTCCTGCTCGGTCATCAGTGTTTTGTCGGCTGATGCAAATACTTTTCCTGAGAATGTGACGCTGGCTGCAAGCGCGGAGTTCGCGGAAAAAACCGCGAAGAATACGACGAAGGCGACGATGATCGCCCGCGGTGGAAAGCTTTGATTGTGTAACCCGTCTACATTGAAACTCATCCAATACCGAGCGGCGCTTTTGGCGTTGTACAGACCTGCGCTGTCGCAGAACGACAGTGTTCAGAGCTACAGTAATGCCAGAGATTTACATTCCACGGAAGTGGACAGCGTGAATTTCAATCATGAAGACCGAGCCGTCGGTTTGCACGCTGCCTGCAGCATGGACCTAAAACATATAAAAAATGATCAAGCAGGCTGATTGCATTTTATGAAAGCTTGCCCAATCCGTCCTGACGTCAGTTTTGGGCAAGGATAGTGTGCAATTGATAGGCTAGCACGAAAGGCTCAAAGGCAATGATTGCACTTTTGATCGCGCTATGTATCTGCGCTTTTTTCACCATTCTCTCAATTTTGGCATTTGACTTTGCCTGTGAAGGCTCGAGCGGAGATTTTTCATCGTTCGATCATTGGCAAAATCTGACGCCCTGACCGGAAATCAGGGAGTAATTGACGTTTTTGGATCTGCGACCTTGGTTGATGAAACAGAACCGCCAGAACCGGTAGATTACTCATCGCGCGAAAGCGCCACCCCTGAACATCGTCAATTCTTTGACAGCTTGCATATGGGTGAGGGGTACGTTCTTTTCGGCATCAATCTCGAAGATTTGTCAGCATCCGAAACCGGGGACTGGCAGGTTGCTGTGATCGAGAAAGGCGGTACCTCGGCGCGGCTGGTTGAAGAAGTGATCTCAAAATCTGACCGATTGCAGGCACTGCTTGGTGGGCATAGCGCGAAATTGACGCTGCTCCAATGGAATGAAGAGTTGCAAGCGTGGGACGATCCGAGCCAGAAATTCATGTTAAAACCAGATTCCAGTCCGTACCAGTTTGCAGATCTGAGCCTGTGTTACTCACACGACAATTATGTATTTGGCCTTATGGTTTGCCTGACAAAAGACGCTTCGTATGACACCAGGCTGACGGTGCTCCACAATAATGGTTTGAGCAAGCTGACCGCACTTTATGAGCGTGAACGTGAAGCCAACGCTCAAGCTGCGCAAGCGCTGCTTTCTGAGGGTGAGCGCAATGTATTGTTATGGTGCGCAAATGGCAAAACGAGCTTTGAAATATCCCGGATACTTAGCCTGTCTGAACACACGGTCAATCACTATATCGCTGCTGCCGTGCGCAAGCTTGATGCCACCAATCGGCCCCACGCGATCGCAAAGGCAATCAAGGCCAAACTCATTGATGTCGATGAAATAGGTTGAACTAAATCTGTCGCACCGTGTTTCGGTCAGGCGTTGGCCACAAGGCCGACGATCTTTTCACAGATATTGCTCGTCACACCTTCGCGGCGTTCGAGCGGAACCAGGTTTTCCAAGAGGAAATCACACTGTGCGGCGCGCTGTTCTGGCGTTTCAGGACGAAAATCCAGTATTCTTTGAAATATCTCCTGAATCTCAGAATCCAATTGCCGGAGACGCTGTTCGTCGTCCTCCTTGGCCGCCGCTGCAATGTTATCGCCCAGCTTATTGAAGTCGATGATCAATTTTTCTAAATTCATTGTAGCAGTTCATGGTCAGAGAGTTTCCGAGTATTGACTATGTCACCCTCAATACATTGCGCTTCATGCACTGGCCGGAACTTAGTATAGTTACTTAAGTTGCGTCCAGCGAACAACTGTTAATTATCGGTACACTTAACAGATAAATTTAATTATTAATTTGATTATTTTAAATTTTAATCACATTTTAATTACGTTTCACTTCATTACGTAATTCAATACTATAAAAAATGAAGATTTCATTCCTGCATTGTGTGGTAGAATCATTCGTTTTCACAAGGAGCGAGCCACCGTTTTCATTTCCTTTGGGTCAGCTTGGAAAAAGGTCTGATCGATAGTCTTGCCGGATAACCAACAAACGGAGTTTGATTGTGTTAGTGGAAGATATTTTGTTTCAGCGGGAATCCAATGAGCTGATTACTGCGAAGCGTGATGAAAGCATTCGTGAAGCTGCACAAAGAATGCACCGGCACGTCATTGGTTCGTTGCTGGTTGTCGATGATAACATGGTCATACAGGGTTTGATTTCTGAGCGGGACATTGCGCGCTCAGTCGCGGTGTTTGGCACCTATGCAATCAACAAGAC
>JAHEJF010000018.1 GCA_024639025.1 Ahrensia sp.
GTTGCGGAAACAACGTGGTTTATTTGAAATTGCCTGAAAGGCTCTGTCAGAATTAAATCTATTGCTTGGGTCGCGAGGCAAAATGAGAATTCGCTGGTATTGAAGTTGCTCACTTTTCCCAGTTTTTCTTAAGCCGATTGAACCGCTTCCAATGTGTTGTTTATTCTACTCTGACAGAACCGACCCGCTTTCTCTTAATGTTCACGGCCAAAATGGTCCAAATCAATTCCACCAGAAGCAGATCGATTCATAACTGGCATTGATACCGCGTTCATGCAGCATTACTGCCAAGCGGATGATCTCGGGAGATGTACTGAAATACTTGAAGGGATTTTGCTAAGCCATCCCGGAAAATTATGAACCGCCACCAAAACCGTCACGTTGCTCTGACAATGCCATTACGCACCTACAACACCTCCAACACATGAACAAAACCCAGAACATCGTCTTTGCCGAACGCAAAGCCGGCAAAGGGCGGGCTGGTTTCGACTGGCTTTACCAGACCAACATTTTCTTGCTCAGTGAGCTTGGCTGCAAAGCCGTTTTCCTCAAACACGCTTTGGCGAATATTGAAGATGGCATAACCACCAGGACGGGTGACCCTTACCAATTCATCGAGGCTTGAGGCCGGCGCGTGACCTGTTGTGAAAACACCGGCGCTGATAAATGCAGCAAAATGATCGTCCGGCCACGGTAGGTGCTCCCCCAGAACTGCCTGTTTCAAATCGGTATAACAGCCACGCTGCCCGGCCATTGAAAGCATTTCTTCCGACATGTCGATCCCTGAAAGACCGGTATAGCCAAGTGCCGCCAGGTAGGGCCCGCTAAGCCCGGTTCCTACACCTGCATCGAGAATAGGGCCGGAGCCGGCTGGAAGATATCGAGCGACAAACGCGGTGATAAAGAAAGGAAGGATATAACCCTCCTCAAGAAGGTCGCGGTCATATTGGCGCGACCACTCGCCATAGGCACGGGCAAGTTCAGCATCATCTTTGGCATCGTATACACGTTGAAGCATTTCAGAGTGTTCGCTCATTGATAATTCTTCCATCCAAAGCGCAACTTACGGTCCATCATAACATAGTAAACACTATCCACGTTAAGCGGTCGATGTCAGATTCAAGTCTGGATTGAGCCCAAATCGGCTGATGCTGCGCAACGTACCGACGTCAGTTTACGACCTTTCGGGTGTGCCAAGTGCCCAAGGGCGCCTTGGTTGTCACTTCGCAAGCACTGAAATGTACATCTAAAAGCAAAGCCATCAAGCTGCCTTTGAAGCTGAATCAATCCAATGAGCCAACATAGGCTAAGAGATCTTGGATTTCCCGACGGGTCAGACTTAGATTAGGCATAGGCGGATGCGGGTCTGCCAAGAATGCAGCAAGCGCGTCTATCTCTTCTTGGTACTTGTCAGCAATAAACTTGAATGTTGGTACATCTGCCAATGCACTTTGCTGATCTGCGTCGACCAAATGGCACTGTGAACACCATTTGAGCGCAATTTCCTCGCCAGATGAGGCATCGCCTGCAGCAAATGCATGGCTCGACAAATGGCTGCAAATCAAGAAAGCTGAGATCTTACAAATAAGGTTGCGCAGGTTCTTTTCCTTCCTGTTTGCCTAACTGGGAACTTCCAAGTCGGAGGAGCAAAATGCGATGCAACCATTTCTAATCGCAACACGCAAGCTTCAATTGTTGCTGGTATTGATTTGCCTGATCAGTCCCATTTTCATTCAGCCGGTTTTCGCGCAATCAACCAATGCGGTGGAACGCGGCCTTGCCGTTGTCGATCAATGGTGCCGCTTGTGTCATGTGCGTTTGGAGGCTGAGACATCTTCTGATACGGCCCCGCTTTTCAAGGAGATTGTTCAGAGACCAGGCCGTGATAGAGCCTATTTGCGGACTTTCATGGATGAAGATCATTTCCCGATGACGACATTTCGTTTGTTCGACAGTGAAAAAGACGACGTCGTAGAATACCTGATGGATTTGAAACACAAATAGGGGTGGCTTTTATCGACACTGTCAGAGTAAAACTAAATGCTTGGACGGCGAGGCAAAATGCGATTTCACCTACATTGATATTGTCAGTTTTTTCCAGTTTTGCGTAAGCCGGTTGAACCGCTTCCTAAGTATTTATTATTTTGCTCTGACAGTGCCCATGACTGATCTTAGCCCTCCAAACTTCGAACGACATCTTTCAGCGGATGTTTTTTCCGTCCGTGGAAACTCTCAAGTCCTTGACCAATGATCTTTTGCTGAAACTGAATCCGGACTAGAGTTTCAATTTATTCAACGATAATTTCAGGTTCATCATCATTGATTTCGGCAGTTTCAGTCGTTTCGGTAACCTCGGACGCTTCTCTTATTTGGTCAATGATACCCAGCGCGTCACCCGTGCCGAGCAATTCATTCGCCCAATTAAGCATTTCTTGGTCGACATAATTGTCTTTGCCATATTCTTCCACCCGATTGAGATTGGCCGCTGCCAGCAGCGCTTCGGTAAGTGCGTCATCGCCAGTGCCAGATGCAGCGGTTTCAGATGCAGCGGTTTCGGCATCTGCCAGTTCAATCTGTGCCGAAGCAACCGCTTCAGCTTCTTTGCCTTCAAGAATTTTTGACAAACCTTCTATTTCGCTTGCAAGCGTTTCTTCCTCTTCTGGTGTCAGTTTTGAATCATCGACTTCTATGAGGTCTTCCAAGCGTGAATTTAGAGAGGCCAACTCTTGGTCTTGGTATGAAAACTCGTCATAGCTTTCAAGCATTTCGGTGAGTTCCGACAAAGCAGCACTTGCATCGGCGAGCACATCTTTTGCAGCAATTAAAGCAGTTCGAGCGTCTTCTTGAGCAATGTTTGCATCGATGAATTCTCTCATCGCCACAATGCGCGGATCGTTAGCGTTCATATAGGCTTTATAGTTGCGGTTAAGCGAATTGAGACCGGCAAGTTTAGCATTTAGGTTCTTCTCTCCAACGGCTGGTCGCTCGATCGGTACAGGCACTTTGCTGGCATCGACTGACACCCTTCTGATGGGCTTTGTTGTCTTCTGAGTCGTTCTCTTTGCCACATTTTTGGATGTCGAAGGTCTATTTTTAGACTTGTTCTGCGAGCGTTTTGTGAACAAATTTTTGAAAAACCCACCTTTGTTCGATGCGCTTGCGCCGCCATTTCCTGACTTGGCTTTTGATTTGCCACGATTGGAAGACGAAGCGCCTCTGTTGCCCTTATTATTTCCAGCTGTGCTCTTGCCTCCAGCGTTGCCATTGCTGCCGGCATTGCTATTGCCTCCGCCATTTTTGGCATGCGCCACATCAGAACCAACTAGTGAAGCACCACCGAGGATTGAGCCGGTCGCAAACGGCATCAAAGACAGTGCAATGGAACTGATGGTGATGATGGCGATTTTTTGGAGATTCATGGCATGTCCCTTGGATAGACTCTTCGGCTTTCATTGGAAACATAAGACCACGAACAGAACCAACCATTAATCTCAAAGCTAAAAATCTAGCAACTTTGTTAAATGGCTTGCGTAATGTTGCTAACTAAAGCCCTGCGGTACTTGAGAAAATTGCCCAAAAATTTGCGCGTCCCGCATCGTCGCTTTGTCTGCATAGCTGACATTGTCGCACTGTTCCGCGAATGTCAGCTTTCACCTATGAAACCATACTCTAGAAAATCAATATCATTGGTTGAGAACACAGGGGCCTGACACCGCAAAGAAACCTTCAGTTGGGGCATTGTCAGAGTAAAATTAGTTACTTGGGTCACGAGGCAAAATGCGATTTCACCTACATTGATATTGTCAGTTTTTTCCAGTTTTGCATTAGCCGGTTGAACCGCTTCCCAAGTATTTATTATTTTGCTCTGACAGTGCCTATTCGGGAGCTTTCGTTTTTGACTGTTTCTGCCACGATGAATCTGTGCAAGCATTCTTTCGTCATGCGCATTGCCTCATTGAATGTTCAGAATCTAAAGCTGCAGAGATTCAAAGGCCAAACTCAGCTCCATGGTGCTTGGGATTCCGATGCTCCAGAAGATCCGAGCCTGGATCTTATCGATCGCAGGTTAACCGGTGAACTGTTGGCTGAAATTAACGCAGATGTGGTTGCTTTGCAGGAGGTGTTCGATCTCGAAACACTCGACTATTTTCACAACAAGTTTCTTGTTCCAACGGGTGCCGAGCCCTATCCGCATCGTGCTTGCATTGCAGGCAACGACGGTCGCGGCCTTGATGTCGCACTGATTTCGCGCCATCCACTTCCATTCATCAAAAGCCATGCATCGCTCAAGCTCGCGGATGTGGGAATCGATCCACCTGATGGTGTTGATCCCGATTTGCCAGTTTACCGGCGCGATTGCCTGATGATCAAAATCGGTCAACTGACTCTCTTTGTCTGTCATTTCAAGTCTGCATATCCGAATCCCGGTGTCGCCTGGAAGACACGAAGACTGGAAGCGCTTGCAACGCGTCGTTTGATTGAACGATATTTTACGAAACCAGAGAATTCGCTGTGGCTAATCGTAGGTGATCTAAATGAGCCAAATGTTCAGGACGGTGATTACGAGCGCGCCATTGCACCCCTCGAATCGCATTTTTCGGAAGACCTCATGATGCGTTTGCCGGATGCTGAGCGCTGGACTTACTACGATCCGCATTCCGGTCTTTACCATTGTCCAGACGCGCTATTGGCATCCCCAGAACTGGCAAGGCTGTGCGAAGGCATTAAACCGATTGTTGTTCGGAAAGGATTGGGAGTTGAGGTATCACGCTTTCGTGGTTCTCGATTGAGAGCGGTGGGAAAACATCGACCCCATGCGAGCGATCATGCCGCCGTCCTGATCGAGCTGGATCAAATACCAAGTTCTTGAAGGAACTGGCAGTAACCGATCATGAAAAAATTGCTACTTGGGCCACGAGGCAAAATAAGATTGTACCCACATTGGTATTGCTTGCTTTTTCCAGTTTTGCGTAAGCAGGTTGAACCGCCTCCCAAGTATTTACTACTTTGCTCTGACAGTGCCTTTGGGAGGATTACCATGATTACAGCAGATGCAACTATTGTCTTTAGGGGTGGGGCAATGATGGACATTGAACTTGACGATGAAGAGCGAATTGCCTTGGAGAAGGGATGGATAGATCACCGTTCGAACCCCGCTCCGATTCCATCAGTAAACCTCAGTTATAAAGAAGGCAGCGGCTCCATTAAACTTGATTGGCTTGCTGTCGCGGGGGTATTTGTGTTGAACCGATAAGTCATATTGGCGAGAGCGCCGGTCAACAAAATCTTCGTGCCATATGATTGCGCGATGGCATTCACAGTCGTGCCCGCTTCTTCGCAGGATGCATGTGGGTACACTCCTTCTTTAACCTTTGTAATATCCTTTCGTGATTATTGGTACAGCCGCCAGCAAGTATTTTGAAATCCATTTTCATCAACAGTCATGTTGATGCGGATCAAACTATTTCTGGTTTTCTGGATCTATCATTTCAGGAGCTTAATGAGCGAAAGACTGGACTGTCTTGATGTACATTCTTCTGCTGGTAATCCTGCATATCATCATAGCGATGACCGCAACAGTTCACGTTCTGCTTCGAAAGAGTGACGTGAGATCAGCAATCGGTTGGCTCGGCGTGATCTGGTTTTCACCATTTATTGGGTCAGCGCTGTATGCAGCTTTCGGCATAAATCGCGTAGCGCGTCGCGCCTCTCACATCAACCGGAATTCGATAGGCTCGACAGATACAAAGAAGTCAAAGGATGCCCTCAGATTGGAGTTGGGCGACAATATCGACATGCTTGCCAGAATCGGAACCCATGTATCAGGTCTTGCGTTGATCGGTGGTAACAAAGTTGAACCATTAAAGACTGGCAATGAAGCCTATCCGCAAATGTTGGAAGCCATTTCGTCGGCAAAAAACAGCATTGCGCTTTCCACTTACATTTTTCGTCCGGATGAAGTTGGCATGAAATTCGTCGCGGCTTTGGCGGAGGCTCGCGGCCGGGGAGTTCATGTACGCGTTCTTGTTGATGGTATCGGAAGCGGTTATTTTAGTTCGCCAATAGTTGCAGCCCTGCAAAACAGGGGGGTTAACACCGCCCAATTTATGCATGTGAAGCGTCCATGGCGGATGCCATTTATCAACTTGAGAAATCACAAGAAACTCCTGGTTGTTGATGGGAAGCGAAGCTTTACCGGTGGTCTAAATCTTGGTGCAGAGAACATAGGAGGACGCGGCGGTGGATTGGGAGTAGATGACACACATTTTCTGATTGAAGGCCCAGTTGTTGAGCAGCTGATGGCAAGCTTTGCTGCGGACTGGCACTTTACGAGCGGAGAAGTTCTCGACGGGCCCAATTGGTGGCCAAATATGGAGTCGAAAGGAAGTGTTGTTGCGAGAGGAATTAGCTCAGGGCCTGACGAAGATATCGGAAAGATCGAAGATATTTTTGCGGCCGCCATCGGGCAGGCGAGACACAGGGTTCGGATTGTCACTCCTTATTTTCTACCTGATGAGAAACTCAGTTCAGCGATAAACTTGGCTGTTCTTCGCGGCGTCGATTTCGATTTGCTCATCCCTGCTGTATCCGATCACATCACAATGGATTGGGCAATGCGGGCACATCTAGCGCATCTCAAAGCAGATAGCGTTAAGTGCTATAAGAATCCCCCTCCGTTCGACCATTCAAAGCTTCTGACTGTCGACGGAAGATGGTGTGCAATCGGCAGCCCCAATTGGGATGTACGCAGCCTCAAATTGAATTTTGAGTTCATTTTGGAAGTTTATAATCTTGATTTCGCATCTGACCTCGATACTTTGATTGATAAAAAAATTACTCAATCAGTGCCATTGAACCTGTCTGAAGTTGAGCAAAGATCAGCGCTGACGAAGATGCGCGATGCAGCAGCACGTTTGTTCCTTCCATACTTGTAAGAGGATTGAGAATGCATGTTTCAATCAAAGATGCCAGTGCAACCATCCGCCCAGATGCCACGGGTGTCGGCAAGCTTTCTGAAAGGCTTCTGAAGCTTGTCAGCTGGAACCTCCTGCATCGATCCGGTGCCATGGTCCATCACATTGTTGAAATCATCGAAAAAGAAAAGCCAGACCTATTTCTTATGCAGGAAGCGACCGAGGAAATTGGCACGCTTCCTTCTTTTGTTGGAGGTAAGTTTTACGCGCAGTCATGGCCGGGAAAGCGTCATGGTCTTGCAGCTTGGAGTGTGGAGAGTCTTGAGAGTTCGAGAGCTTTGGCGCTTCCTGCATCCAAATTGCCGGGACGTTTTCCGACGCGTTTTTCACAAATTTTTGAGGTTGATGGAGTTACTGTCGCTAACGTCCATTTGTCACACGGGCAGTTGCTGAACCGCCGCCAACTTCGTCAAATTGCACATGCAACAGAGGGGCCGACTGCAATCATCGGAGATTTCAATGCAGTTGGTCCTACTATTTTGCCGGGTTTCAGAGATGCAGGTCCACGCAATACGACGCACTACGCTCAAAAAGTCATTCCGTTTCGTCTCGATAGATGTCTTATTCGTGAACTTCGGGTGGTGAGTGGAAGAACCCTCAACCGGGGCTCATCTGACCACCACCCGATCGTAATGAAGATCGAACATGGCGATTAATGTGCCGTCTGCCAATTACATATCCAGACATTAGCAAGGAAACTCGGCCGGTTTGATACCCGACGCTGGGTTGAAGGCTGAAATGGACCACTATCTTGACGGTACTCATTGCTCCAATTCAGTGATTATTGCCTAAGTTAATCGCCAGGGTCATAACGGACCATCAAGAACTAGTCAGGTAGTCGTATAGCTGCGATATTACCGTGTCAAAAGTCCCTCGACTTCAAAGTGCAAATCATTATCGATAGTGTAGACAACATCATCGGCAAACTGCCGCCATTTCTCTTTAGTGATGGGCTCTGATGCGACCTCGACCGCTCGGTAATCGCGTCCTGGTCGATGATGGACATGTGACAGACCACACTCCGAACAGGTGGTCATTTGCTCGCGGACAAGGTGCCAAAGCGTTCGGCCATGCCTTGAGCCTACCAAAACCTCTCCATTGGTTATTACAATGTTTAGTCCTGCCTGTGCGTCTGGCGCAACTTCAAATGACCATGCGATTATCTGCTGTAATCCATGCTGAACGATCTTCTTCAACGGCTTGTCTGTGTGGTGGATTTGCAGGCTAAGCAGATAGAAAAAAATGTGCTCGCTGTCTGTGTCGCCCTTAATGTCGTTTTGTAGGACCGGGTCAATATGTTGCATCATTTTGTCTCGCACAGCCGCAAATCTCGGAATGGTTCCGTTGTGAGCAAAAAGCCAGCGACCATGATGAAACGGATGGGTGTTTTCTAATGATGTGCCTCCCACGGTAGCTCGCCGTACATGGGCTACCACTGTGTTGGCGTAAACACGTGCAGCCGATTTTTTGAAGTGCTCACCGTGATAGGCAGCCCAAGTCTGTTTTTCCACTAGGGGTAAACCGTCGCGGTAATCCGCGACCCCCCAGCCGTGACTGTGCACCAGACCCTCAGCATCCTTTGCACTCTGTCGCATCAGCGCATTTTGAGCGTGTACAAGACTGCATTCAACTCTTGTTGGCTCATTGGCGCACATAGCATACAGCCGACACATCGCATTCCTCCATGCCAAGTCAGCATACATTGTCCAACATTCGCTGGGCCGTCATTTTGATGAATATCAATAGGAGCTTCATTCGTGGCACGCATAGTTTGATCTGAAAAAGCAGGGCGCTTTAACCAGGTGGTCGTCGCATGCGTTCCAACATCAATATAGAAGATTTTGCGAAAGAGAAATTTGCGATCGGTTCAGAACGCTGTCCGGAAGCGTCAGATGCTGAACGGCGAAACCTGTTCGAATTAGCCAGAAGATTGCGCGCCGAAAACCCCAATTTGGATAGAACGGCTCTGTTTGGGGCAGACGTCAGAAAAGGCTTTGGGCGCAGTGCAGCCATAATCATCGGTAACTCATTGGAAATTCCTTTGATCGGCCACAAAAAAGGGCATCAACTAGAATACAGAATGGGATATTTAGCCAGTGAAGGCGATCTTATCGTTATTTGCGGCAAGGATTGCCCGTCATTTGAGCGATATCAGAGAAAAATTCTAGAACTAACTTCACTGGAATATCTAAAACTCGGTGCGGCAACTATGCGATCTGCGCCCGGTTACTGCCTTCGAAACAAAACCGCGTACAAGGCATTGAGTGGTTATGTACGAAAAAATCATGGAGCAACATTTGTTTCCTATTTAACAACCCAAGCAACTTGGGCGCTGGCTTCGCGGCTTGCCAATGATACACAATACCAAGTGTTTATTGCCGGTCCACCAGGTGGGCTTTCGGATTGTGCGAACAATAAGCTTTGGTTTGCAAAAGTCGTTGAACAAGCACTTGGGGCACAAGCGACGCCACCGAAACGAACGGCTCACGGCGCCGCAGTTCTCGTACGTCAAGTGATGGAACTTGCAAAGAAATGGCCCAAGCTTGTTCTGAAAGTACCAAACAGTGCAGGTTCGGCAGGCAACTATGTGATCTATTCGAAAGATACTTTAGGCTTGAGCGCATTTGCTGTTAGCATCTATTTGCGCGCTCGCTTGAGACATCTCGGATGGCCTGAACGTTATCCGCTTGCTGTCGAGGTCTGGGACGAGAACGTTCTCACAAGTCCGTCTGTTCAGCTTTGGATTCCCCATCAGGAGAATGGTGACCCGATGGTTGAGGGCGTGTTTGAACAGGTGATAATCGGCGAGGAGGGAGCCTTCTTTGGCGCTGCCGAAGCCAAGTTACCATCATCTGTTGATGTTGAACTATGTGCTCAGGCATTCAAACTCGGATTACTGCTTCAGAATTTGGGTTACTACGGTCGGTGCAGTTTCGACGCCGTTCTTTACGGTCCCGATATCGAACACTCGAAAATTCACTGGATCGAATGCAACGCACGTTGGGGAGGCGTATCAATTCCGATGTCGTTTGTTAATCGGAGCAATGCCAACGCTTGTTACACAATTACCCAGGCTGGCGGTTTGCAGAATCCGAAACGTCGATTTGAGGATGCGTTAATTGAGTTTGATGATGTTTTGCTTCTCAATGATAGAAACCGGGGAATAGTCTTTCTTAATCCCAATGGAGTTTTGGATGGTACAGGTTGCCAATTCTTAGCGCTAGGCCAAACGCAATCTGAAACAATTGTGCTCTCCAAGCAGACCTATGACCGACTTTGCGACAAACAAATAGTTTGAGCACTCATAGTGCCCTTGGGATGCGGCCAGCCGCACCCGAAACACTGGCAGGGGTGCTGCCAGACTAATTCGAACCAGTCTCTTTTTGCCGATGAGGGCGTGAATTGGCACTGCCAGCGTAAAATTTATTACTTGGGTCACACGGCAGAATGAGAAATTACTGGCATTGATATTGCTTGCTTATTCCAGTTTTGCGTATGCCGGTTGAACCGCTTCCTAAATATTTGTTATTTAGCTCTGACAGTGCCGCCGGTAGCATCACTCTTGCCGACGACGCTGGCTACAACCGCGAGGCAGTCACCGGTTTTGATCAGGCCGGGAAAATGCCGTGCTGCCAGAATCCCGGTTTGCGTTGACTGAACAATGGATGGTGCGACGCCTGTGCGATCCAAAGACCATATGTGTGCTATGTCGTCGCCCTCACTGACTTCCTCACCCAGATCGACCAACAATTCCAGCATGCCGTCACAAGGCGAAAAGTGAAAGCAATCGCCGCCGGTGGCATCGATGTGGGTCGATTTTCCTTTCGTAATCGGACCCGGAAGAATACCGATGTGCTTGAGCAGATTTTCAGCGCCTCGCTTCGCAATTCCGACAGATCGAGCGCTAGCTGAGCCACCACCGCCCAATTCGGTTGAAACGAAGATCTTTCCCGCTTGTTCAACGGCCGTGTCGAACATGCCCACGGCATCAATTTCGCGCAGGGTCATTGAATACGGGGCACCAAAGGCGTTCATCGCTTCGATGCAAGCGGTCTGCTGCACTTTATCATCTAAAAGATGGGCTGCCGCGAAAGGAATAAAGTCCAGAGACTTTCCCCCAGAGTGGAAATCCAGAACGATATCAGCCAGCGGCACCAATTTGGTCAAAAAATAATCGGCAATCTTTTCGGTGGGCGTTCCATCTGGTTTTCCCGGAAATATCCGGTTCATGTTCAAGCCATCAAGCGGCGAAATTCGCATTGCCCCTCGAAACGCCGGATAGTTCATATAAGGGACGATAATGACAGTTCCGTTGATCTTGGACGCCTTGAGCTCAAATGCTAGCGACTGGAGAGCGATGGGTCCCTCATATTCATCGCCATGATTGGCTCCCGTCAGCAGCGCGGTCGGGCCGGCGCCATTCCGAACAATGCTGATCGGAATTTGCACGAGGCCCCACGCGCTGTCTTCCCGGCTCACCGGGAGCGATAAGAAGCCGTGATGCTCGCCGTCTTGGTCGAACGGGACAGTTGAGCTTATTGGATTACCAGCAGTCACGATTTAACCATAAGTTTGCGTGGATAGTTGGCCAGGAGCTCCGGCGCACCATCACGAATGACGATGCTCTCGGTAATCTCAAATCCCCAATCTTCCATCCACAGACCTGTCATGAAGTGAAAGGTCATGCCCGGTTGAAGTTGAGATTTGTCACCTTGGCGCAAACTCATGGTTCGTTCACCCCAATCAGGCGGGTAAGACAGGCCGATTGGATAGCCTGTGCGATTGTGTTTTTCTATGCCGTAGCGCTTCAGCACGCCGAAGAAGGCGTTTGCGATGTCTTCACACAAGTTACCGGCGCGCGCTACCTCCAACCCTGCTTCCATCCCTTCGAGAACGGCTCTCTCTGCTTCAACAAATGCCGCTGTTGGCTTTCCGAGAAAAATGGTTCGGGATAGCGGACAGTGGTACCTCTTGTAGACCCCGGCAATTTCAAAAAAAGTTCCCTCTCCTGATTTCATGGGTCTGTCGTCCCACGTCAGATGCGGCGCGGCAGCATCTGTCCCTGACGGAAGCAAGGGCACAAGTGCTGGATAGTCTCCCCCCGCACCAATCTCGTCATCATATCGAAGACCCGCATCATAGATCTCAGCAACAAGCGACGATTTTGGAAGCCCCGGTTCAATGACATCGTATATGCGCGCATGCATCTTTTCTACAAAGCGCCCAGCGAGCCGCATGTAATCCAACTCTTGCTCGGATTTTACTGCGCGTTGCCAATTGACCAAAGCGGTAGCGTCCGAAAATTGCGCACTGGGAAGGCCGTCTTGGAGAGAGGAATACGCCTTGGCCGAGAACCAGTAATTGTCCATCTCGACGCCGATCCGTGCAGCGCTGTGCCCACGATCTGT
>JAHEJF010000352.1 GCA_024639025.1 Ahrensia sp.
TGCTTTGCGCGGAGACAACCCATCCCCGCGCAAAGACAAGAACAACAACTCCGGCTGTGAAGCAACAAATCGCCCAAAACAGGCCCGGTAGAAGCATATGGCCAATAGGCGGTATTACTTTGGTTTTTTTGGGTAATACCGCCTGAGGCACAGTCTCTGGTTCCGTATTGGCGATCAAGGTTGGCCGATGGTTCCATCGCGCGTGGTCACGGCCATCCAGCGATAATCGGGGCCTTCAAATCCAAACGACTTGACGGCGATTGTCACCGCGTAGGCCGGTTCGGCATTCTCGGGATGAAAAGTATGAACGCCCCCAATCCTGTAGCCATCGGGGCAACCGCGCGAACCGGGAACAGAAGCATCTTCATGCAACAGTTTGGTTTCCATGCCCGCCTCAAGTCCCAGTTGCACCAGCTCAAAGCCCAATGTCAGATCCTGGATGCCCGAACAGGTTTCGGAAGGCGCGAACTGAAGCTCTCTCAGGCGAAACTCGATCTGGCGGTCGACGGGTGGCACAACGGGCCTGGGATTGACTGCCATTCTGAAAGGATCAGCGGAGGCCTCTGTGACCGTGTTGAAACCGGCCAAATAGCCGGGGTTTTCAGCCAGCACCGCATCGGTGATGATGGATTGTCCCTGTGCTGCCGCATCGGATCGAGCTTGCGCCACCTCAGCAGTTTCATCGTCGATCCGCACCCGAATTGGCGTGCCCGATATGAATTGATCGGTGCTTGTGTCGATGTAGAACCGATTGGCATAGGGAAAGCCGGAACCGTCCTGCACACCAAATTCTTCGAATACAAATATGCCGCCGTCGGCAGAAAATCCCAACACATTGAGTGAAGCAAAGTCACCTGCATAGAGCGGGGAAGTTGGCAGAGCGAGCGTCGTTGCCAGTACAATACCAAAAGGTATCATTCGTTTGGCCATGAAAGCCTCCTGTTAAGCCCGGTTTACCTCCACAGCCCTGCGTAACGCCGCGATGTTATCACGGTAATGATCGAGAGTGCCACCTTTGAAAACAGAAGATCCGGCGACCAATGCATTAGCGCCGGCAGATGCACAGGCAATTGCCGTTTCAGGCGTAACGCCGCCGTCAACTTCCAGGTCAATCGGACGGTTTCCGATGAGCGCGTCGAGCCTTGCAATCTTGTCGACCACCGAATGAATGAACTTTTGTCCGCCAAATCCCGGGTTGACGCTCATCACCAAAACCAGATCGATCATGTCGATCACCTGTTCAACCACGTCCATGGGCGTTGCAGGATTAAGAGCAACACCGGCTTTTTTGCCAAGATTGCGGATCTTTTGAAGCGAACGATGCAGATGCGGTCCAGCCTCGGCATGCACTGTGATTATATCGCATCCCGCCTTGGCAAAGCTCTCCAGGTAGACATATACCGGTGAAATCATCAGATGACAGTCAAAGACCGCATCTGTATGGGGGCGCAGCTTCGCGATCACGTCAGGACCATACGAGATGTTAGGCACAAAATGACCGTCCATGACGTCCAGATGGATCCAGTCAGCGCCGGCGCTGATCACATCCTGAACTTCCTGGCCGAGCTTGGAATAGTCTGACGCCAGAATGGAAGGAGCAATCTTGATGTCGCGGCCCATGGCAAACTCCACTTCAGAACAAGGATGACAGCTGATTGCCGCCTGAGGCGCGCCAAGTCAACGCAATGAGGACCAAACCGGCATGATATCCCCGGCTTGCTTGTGCGCGCTAAAAACGCCGCGTGCCACGGCTCTGGCCATAGTAGAGCCTGCATGAGCACACAGCGACACCATCGCATCCATCGAACCTTCAATGTTCACGCTTCCCGTGGAAACCGCAAAAACCAGATCACCATCCATGGGCGTGTGGGCCGGCCAGAGCGCTCGTGCATATCCGTCATGCGCCGCAATTGCGAGCCGTTTGCATTCAGCCTTGGAAAGACGCGCATCCGTGGCAATGATGCCGATGGTGGTGTTGGTCATATCCTGAGCGTTCTGCTGATCGCCGAATTTCACGCGCAAGTCCGACGCATTGGCGGGCAGGGGGTGTGGCAGCCCCAAACCACCAAATTCAGCGTCGATTTCAAAAGGAGCAGCCCAAAAGTGATTGCTGTTGCCGATTGTGGCGCTGCCCAGTGCGTTGACAGCGACAAGCGCGCCAAGCGTCACACCGTACGCCGCCAGATAGGTTGACGCGGAACCAAGCCCACCCTTGACCGTGGCGGTCAAAGCGCCAGAACCCGCACCGTGTGAGCCAAGCTTGAAATTCTGATCTGCCTGTTGTGCCGCCTCATAACCAAGGTCGGCATAGGGTGATTTCTCCGCCCAGTTCTTCTCGCCGCCATTGATCAGGTCAAACAATATGGCGGTGGGCACGATCGGTATGCGAACGGGCCCTACTTCAAACCCGCGATCATGCGCGCGCAACCAGTTTTGCACGCCGGAACCCGCATCCAGTCCAAATGCTGATCCACCGGACAAAACCAGTGCATCAACGGCCTGGACACTGTTGTGGGGCTCGAGCAGGGCGATATCGCGTGTGCCGGGGGCGCCACCCAGAATCTGGACGCTTGCTGTTGCCGGCTGGTCGCACAGCAGCACTGTAGCGCCTGATTTAAGTTTGTCGTCCTGGGCATTGCCGACACGCAGGCCGTCAATGTCGGTGATCAGGTTCGTTTTGCCGGGCCGTATCATTGAGTGGAGCTCTCGCTCAACAGCCTGGGCATGCCGTTTTCAACAATGTAGAGGCCATACCATTGTCGCGTGTTTTCGCCGTCATTGCCGAACGAAACAGGTCCCAGAACAGTGTCAAACCGTAATACGCGCATCGCCAGATCCAGTCCAAGCTGACGTTCAACAGCATATTTTTGCGCCTGCTCGGCAATTTCCAGCGCTGCATAGGTGGTTGCAGCATATCCGCGCAGCGCGTGGGATTTAACGCGGGCAACCTCTTGCAGTTGTGCGGCAAACACGGTGCCATCGGGCAGAATGCCATCAGTGGGCGGCGCTCGGAACGCGCTGCCACCTGCAATTGTCAGTGGAATGTTCAAAAAACGCGCGCCTTGCCCCATGATCGAGGCATCAAAGGCATCACCACCAATAAAGACATGCGTGGCACCGGAGCGCTGCAGACGGCGCAATATCCCGCTCTGATTTTCCAGCAGTGGGCGATAATTATCGACAAAAACAGGCTTCAGATTGTCCAGTTCCAGCAGGAACCGTACAGTTTCCACCAATTGTCGCCCATACAAAGTGCCATCATCCAACAAAGCAAAATCCACATTGCGCCATTCCCGTTTGATATGATTGGC
>JAHEJF010000353.1 GCA_024639025.1 Ahrensia sp.
CCCCGTTTCATTGTGCCTATGGCATCAACATCGAACTTGGGCGCGATGTATTCCTCAATGCTGGATGCACGATACTGGATTGCGCAAAAGTGACCATCGAGGATGAATGTCAATTGGGACCTGGTGTCCAGATCTATTGCGCAGAGCACCACAAGGATCCCAAGAAGCGCTGCGTGGAGGGGCTCGAGATTGCATATCCTGTCCACTTGGGAAAGAGGGCTTGGATTGGCGGCGGCGCGATCATTTTGGCGGGAACAACAATTGGCGAAGGTGCCGTGGTCGGCGCTGGTAGCGTTGTGACCAAAGATGTGGCGCCAAACACCGTGGTTGCGGGAAATCCTGCTCAACTGATCAAATAGCAAGTTTAATAGGGATCAAGATGCGTTGTTGAGCAATCCTGCCTATCTGCGGCCAATCCAACGTTTTGGCCAATTGCAAGAATGCAAAAAACTTTTCAATCGATTTAAAAATCGGGTTACAACGCATATCAGTTGCCCTATAAGCGGTTTCAGTTTCAGAATCATGCGAAGACAACAAACCAATGTCCCACCTCACCCCAAATCACATCCCGCAGCTGTGTGTCGACGTGCTACAAGCCGAAATCAGTCGCCATTTGAAAAACTCGCTGGGCAAGGATGCCGAACATGCCAGCATCTATGACTGGCGCATGTCACTGTCGCTGGCATTGCGGGATCTGGTTGTTGATCCTTGGTTTGCCAGCACCCGGCGCACTTATGAGGCACAAGCAAAGCGCGTCTACTATTTGTCCATGGAGTTTTTGATCGGTCGCCTGATCGAAGATGTCGCGGTCAATTTGCAGGTCGAGGATCTGGCTCGAGATGCCATGCGCAATCTTGGACAGGACTATGAACGGGTGGTCGCAGATGAACCGGATGCGGCCCTGGGCAATGGCGGGCTTGGCCGCTTGGCAGCTTGCTTTCTCGACAGTCTTTCAACCCTGGGCATACCGGCTTACGGATACGGTATTCGTTACGAACATGGTTTGTTCGAACAGCATTTTGAAGATGGCCGCCAGATCGAAACCGCCGAAGGTTGGCTGGCCGAGCGCCACGTCTGGGAATTTGAACGCCCCGAGGTCAAATACGCGATCGGATTTGGTGGTCAAGTTGTCACTGAGTCCGGCAAATCTCTCTGGAAGCCGGGCGAAATTGTATTGGCGTCGGCTTATGACACGCCGATCGTTGGCTGGAAGGCGAAATGGGCCAATACCCTGCGGCTCTGGGCAGCCAAACCTACGCGATTGTTTGATCTCGAGCAGTTCAATGAGGGCAATTATCTGGCGGCAAGCGAACCCGAGCAGCTGGCACGTACAATTTCTCGTGTCCTCTATCCGGATGATACCACCGAAAGCGGCAAGGAACTGCGGCTCAAGCAGGAGTATTTTTTCACAGCTGCTTCACTGCAGGATATTGTCAGGCGGTTTCTGTCTGAAGGTCACGGGATAGAAACCCTGGCTGACCATGTTGCCATCCAGCTCAATGATACTCACCCGGCTGTGGCCGGGCCTGAACTGATACGACTGCTTGTGGATGATCATGGATTGACGCCCAAACGGGCGATCTCGATTGCTCGTGCATGCTTGAGTTACACCAATCACACGCTGCTGCCCGAAGCATTGGAACGATGGGATCAGGCCCTGTTCTCACGCATATTGCCACGACACTAT
Source organism: Ahrensia sp. (assembly GCA_024639025.1). GTDB lineage: Bacteria > Pseudomonadota > Alphaproteobacteria > Rhizobiales > Rhizobiaceae > Ahrensia. Next base: position 1,688 of record JAHEJF010000353.1, read on the forward strand.
GAACTGATCGAACAAATCGAAGCCGATCATTTGGAACGGACGGGCTGTGATATACCGATCATTCGCGATGGCTCGGTGCTCATGGGCGAATTGGCATTCATCATGGCCCACCGGGTCAATGGCGTGTCCGCGTTGCATAGTGAATTGGTGAAGGAAACGGTGTTTGCCGATCTGCACAAGGTCTATCCGGATCGTATCATCAATCAGACCAATGGCATCACGCCCAGACGTTGGCTGCACTCCTGCAATCCACCTTTACGCAACTTGATAAACCAAACCATTGGCGAAGACTGGCCCGATGATCTGGAACAATTGCAAAAGCTGGTGCCCATGGCCGAGGACGCATCATTCATCGAAGCGTTTGCATCTGCAAAAAATGAAAACAAGCAAAGTTTCTGTCGCTGGCTCGACAGCCGAAATGGCATCCAAATTAATCCCGAAGCGATGTTTGATGTTCAGATCAAACGTATCCATGAATACAAACGCCAGTTGATGAATTTGCTGGAGACTATCGCGCTATGGAATGAGATTTCAGACAGCCCGAACGAAAATTGGACGCCCAGGGTTAAGATATTCGGTGGCAAGGCTGCACCCGGCTACGTGGTGGCCAAGCAGATCATCCATCTGATCAATGACGTGGCCAAGGTGATCAATTCGGATCCTGCATCGCGCCAAATTCTGCAAATTGTCTATCCGGAGAACTACAATGTTTCGATGGCGGAAGTGTTGATACCTGCCACAAATCTGTCTGAGCAGATATCAACGGCTGGCAAGGAAGCATCGGGCACCGGCAACATGAAGTTTGCGCTCAATGGTGCGCCGACAATCGGTACGCTGGATGGAGCGAATGTCGAAATTCGCGACCGAGTAGGTGCGGAGAATTTCTACCTTTTCGGATTGACCGCGCAGGAAGTAGTTGATCGACGACGTCAGCCTGACTTTTCAAGACAGGCCATTGAGGCCAGCCCGAGGCTGAAACGTGTATTGGATCAGATCGAAAATGGTTCGTTTTCCCCCGACGACAAACATCGTTATGCTTCTTTGGTACAGCGATTGTACCAGGACGATTATTTCCTAGTGACCTGCGATTTCGACCACTATTACCAGACCCAGCGGCTGATCGACAAAGATTACCAGGACAGCGTTTCCTGGACCCGGAAATCCATCCTCAATACTGCCCAGGTCGGTTGGTTCTCGTCAGATCGAACAATTTCAGGTTATGCTTCGGATATCTGGAAGGTGAAATCGCTCAAAAATGACTGAAACGCCAAATCCAAAGACAAAACGCAGGAAGGTTGAACCAAAAAAGGTTCAACAGGTTCCACAGTTCATAGGTGAGCTGGATCAGTATCTTATCGGTGAGGGCAACCACAAGCGATTGTGGGAAGTGCTTGGCGCACACGTCGTTGAAGAAAAAGGTGTTTCCGGCGTTCATTTTGCTGTTTGGGCACCCAATGCATCGCGGGTGAGGCTAGTTGGCGACTTCAATTACTGGACCGGCGAACACCATGACATGACACCCGTAGGACACACCGGCGTGTGGGATATATTTGTTGCGGGCATCGGTGAGAATGAAACTTACAAGTTCGAGATTTTCGACCAACACGGCCAA
>JAHEJF010000354.1 GCA_024639025.1 Ahrensia sp.
CGACCGCTTCCGCACCAGCCAAAACCGGTGTTGGCAATATGCGTTGGCCAGCCCAGGGTCGGGTCATTTCCGCATTTGGCTCCAATATTGGCGGCAAGGGCAATAACGGGATCGATATTTCGGTGCCGAAAGGAACGGCCGTCAAATCGGCCGAAAACGGCGTTGTCATCTATGCTGGTGATGGTCTGAAAGAGTTCGGCAAGACCGTTCTCGTACGCCATGGCAACGGCCTTGTTACGGTTTATGGCCACTTGAGTGAAATATCTGTCTCGCGCGGTGACAATGTCAGTCGTGGTCAATCTGTTGGCACGTCCGGCATGACGGGAAGCGCAAAGCAGCCACAATTGCACTTCGAAGTTCGCAAGAACACCTCGCCTGTCAATCCAATGACCTATCTGAACTGAGACGCTCTAGCTGCCGCCGGACATTTTGTGCCCCAAACGGCCAGCAAGATCAGTGATGTACTGCCAGGCAACACGTCCCGAACGTGCGCCCCGGGTGGTTGACCATTCCAATGCATCTCGGCGCAGTTCATCGGCATCAATCTTGATGCCGTAATGGTCTACATAGCCATTTACCATTTCAAGATACTCATCCTGACTGCATTTGTGAAAGCCAAGCCAAAGGCCGAACCGGTCCGACAGAGAGACTTTTTCCTCAACGGCTTCAGAGGGGTTTATCGCTGTCGAACGTTCATTTTCGATCATGTCGCGCGGCAACAGGTGACGCCGGTTGGATGTGGCATAGAACACTACATTGTCCGGCCGGCCTTCCACACCGCCATCAAGCGCGGCCTTCAGCGATTTGTAGGAGGTGTCATCGTTGTCAAAAGACAGATCGTCGCAAAACAGTATGAATCGATGTTCAGAATTTCTGATGTCTGAAAGCAATCTGGGCAGTGCATCAATATCTTCGCGGTGAATTTCGAGCAGTTTCAGCGGATTTTGGTCCTTCGTCTGGCTATTGATCGCGGCATGGGCCGCTTTGACCAGCGAGGATTTTCCCATGCCCCGTGCACCCCACAGCAAAACATTGTTTGCCGGCAACCCTTTGGAGAAACGGGTTGTGTTGTCGAGCAGAATGTCGCGTACGCGATCCACACCCTTTATCAGGCCGACGTCGATCCGGTTGACCTGGGTGATGGGTGTCAGCTGTCCTGTTTGGGCATCAAAGACAAAACAATCTGCAGCATTCAGATCTGCTGCTTCATGCTGTTTTGGACCGATTTTTTGCACGGCAGCGATCAAAAGGTCCAATTTTTTGCTGAGCTCTTGAAGCGTTGAATGCGCATCCTGTGGCATTTGACGGCTTTCTTGGTATTTGCGGCGGTATAACGTGCCGGTTTTGGTTGCATTGGGATGGTTCGTGACTATATTCGCCGCACATTTAGCGGTGCAAGCCCGCCTGAGCCTCAAGGAGTTCTTTATATGTTTATCACGCCAGCTTTTGCGCAAAGTGCGGGTTCTGCAGGTGGTCCGGATCTGATCGCCAGCCTTCTTCCATTCATTCTGATTTTTGTGATCATGTATTTCCTGATCATTCGTCCGCAGCGCAAGCAAATGAAAGAGCGTGCTGCCATGCTCGAGGCTGTTCGCCGCAATGATACAGTGGTGACTGGCGGCGGTATCGTCGGCAAGGTGACCAAGGTCATCGATGATGGCGAACTCGAAGTTGAAATTGCCCAAGGCACAAAAATTCGTGTCTTGCGCTCCATGCTGTCTGATGTGCGGGTCAAAGGTGAACCGGTGGCTGCAAATGACGCGCCTGCCAAGACCACCACAAAGCCTGCTCCAAAGGCAAAAAAGTAACATTATCAATAAATTGCGTTAATTTTCGCGCAAATCGATTCAACCAACGCGAGCGATAGATTACATGCTTTATTTCTCACCATGGAAAACCGCACTGATCTGGCTGACCGTGTTGGCCGGAATATTGTTCGCGTTGCCCAATCTCTATCCGGAGAGCCTACGCAACAATTTGCCAGACTTCTTGCCCAGCGATGCAATGACGCTGGGTCTTGACCTTCAAGGTGGTGTGCATCTGCAACTCAAACTCGACCGCGAGGAGTTGGTCACCAATCGTCTTGAATCGACGCGGGACCAGGCGCGATCGCTGCTGCGAGACAATGGCGTTGGCTATACCGGACTTTCAGGGCAGGGACAGACAGTTTCGGTCAATATCCGTAATGAGGACGATATAACTCTTGCGATGGAGACGCTTAGCGAACTGGCAGCCCCAGTTGCGGGTAGTGCGTTGACCGGCGGCACCATTCAGGAGATTGCTCTGACGCAGCTTGAAGGCGGTGCGCTGGAGCTCAACCTGACCGACACCGGGTTGGATTATCGCATGCAGCAGGCGATTTCGCAGACCATAGAGGTCATACGGAACCGCGTTGATGAACTGGGTACGACCGAACCGATTATCCAGCGCCAAGGCACTGACAGGATCATCGTGCAGGTTCCGGGTGCGGATGATCCAGAGCGGGTCAAGGATCTTATCGGTACGACCGCACGCCTGACATTTCAGATGGTTGACGTTCAGAACGATGTGAACCAGGCGATCAGCGGGCGACCGCCGATCGGCACAGAAGTCTTGTATTCAACCGATGATCCACCGATTCCTTATCTTGTTGAGACACGCGAACTTGTCACTGGCGAAAATCTCGATGATGCCAATGTGGGCTTTGATCCCAATACCAACGAGCCGGTGGTTACCTTCCGGTTCGATGGTACTGGCGCGCAGCGCTTTGGACGCGCGACAACACAGAATGTTGGTCGCCCCTTTGCCATCATACTGGATGATCAGGTTGTTTCAGCGCCGGTGATCAACGAGCCGATCTTGGGCGGATCGGGGCAAATTTCTGGTAATTTCTCGGTCGATGGCGCTAACAATCTGGCTATCTTGCTCCGTGCGGGCGCATTGCCACTCAAGCCGACCTTTGTCGAGGAAAGAACGGTGGGTCCAAGTCTTGGCGCAGATTCGGTGGCGGCCGGCGAAATTGCTGGTATCGTCGGCGCTGTGCTCGTCTTGATTTTCATGTTCCTGGCCTATGGATTGCTGGGTATCGTGGCCAATCTGGCACTAGCCATCAACATCATGATGCTCATTGCGGTCTTGTCGGTGCTGGGAGCGACGCTGACACTGCCCGGTATTGCGGGTATCGTGTTGACGGTGGGCATGGCCGTTGATTCCAACGTGCTTATTTTTGAGCGAATACGGGAAGAGCGCGTGGGCGGCAGGTCGCTTGTGCAAGCCATCGATGCCGGTTTCCAAAAGGCGCTGACCACGATC
>JAHEJF010000355.1 GCA_024639025.1 Ahrensia sp.
ACGTCAGGAAAAGCTGCCGGGTTCTTTTTTATTTTTTCTTGGGTTTCAGCAATCATGCGCGGAATGGCAGGCGCCTTTATCTTGTCCGTCTTGGTCAGCACTATCTGATATGACATTGCAGCCTTGTCCATCAGCATCATGGCATCCAGATCGTTTTGCTTAACGCCATGGCGGGCATCGATCAGCAAAAATATGCGCTTCAGGGTCACGCGACCGCGCATATACTCAAATACCAGTTCAGTCCATTTCTCCACCACTTCAATCGGCGCCTTCGCATAGCCGTATCCAGGCATGTCCACGATTGCCAGCGGTGGCAATTCATCCATGGTGCCTGAAAAACCTTCAGGAACAAAGAAGTTGAGTTCTTGTGTACGGCCCGGCGTATTGGACGTACGCGCCAGGCCATTTTTGCCCGTCAGTGCGTTGATCAGGGACGATTTTCCCACATTCGAGCGGCCTGCAAAGGCAATTTCAGGCGGCCCCAACGGCGGTAAAAACTCCATCGAGGGGACACCTTTGACAAATGCCCAATTTCCATGCGCTTTGAGTGCTGCTTCGACGGCCTGGCGTGATTGCTCTGTATGATCTGTCATTGGTTCGTATTGGTGGTTTGTGACGCAAGGTCAACAGCCGGTCCCTTTCGGTTTGCTCTCAACTGTGATCGCACACATTGGCATCCCGATCATCAGGCGACATGTTCATTCGGCAGGCTTGGGTCCCCGTCCAAACATCGCTTTGACATTGTCAACCAGCGCAATCTCTGCACCATTTTTCTTCATGATGTAGCCTTGCTGGATGATCGACAGGAAGTTGTTCCACGCCCAGTAAATCACCAGACCAGCTGGGAATGTTGACAACATGAACGTGAACACAACTGGCATCCAGCGGAATATCATCGCCTGTGTTGGGTCCGGTGGTGCCGGGTTCATCTGCATTTGGATAAACATCGTAATGCCCATGAGCAGCGGCCAGACGCCGAGCATGACAAAGGCGGGCAGGACGTCTGCAGCACCCCATGGGATAAGCCCGAACAATTCCCAGACACTGGAAGGATCGGGTGCCGACAGGTCCTGGATCCAGCCAAAGAACGGCGCATGGCGCATCTCAATGGTAATGTAGATGACCTTGTATAAGGCAAAGAAGACCGGAATTTGGATCAACATGGGCCAGCAGCCCGCGATCGGGTTGATCTTTTCCTTCTTGTACAACTCCATCATCGCTTTTTGCATCTTCTCGCGATCTTCGCCGTACTTTTCTTTGATCTCCTGCATCCGTGGCTGCACGACTTTCATACGCGCCATCGATGCATAAGACTTGCTTGCAAGCGGGAAGAACACGGCTTTGACAATCACCGTGGTCATTAGGATGGCCACGCCAAAATTGCCGATCAGATTGAACAGCGGGAACATAATCCAGGTAAACAGGGGCTTGGTGATAAAGTGGAACCAGCCCCAGTCGATCATCAGTTCGAACTGCCTGATCCCCAGATCGCGCTCATAGGCATCGATGATCTCCGTCTTTTTTGCGCCAGCAAAAAACCTGTTGCTCACAGTTTCCGTCTGTCCGGGATTGATGGCGATCGGATCAGACAGAAAATCAGACTGGTAACGCGCAATGCCCTTGGACAGATATTGATAACGCGGCTGAAAGCTTCGACCGTCAGTTGGGATCAGTGCCGTTGCCCAGTATTTGTCGGTGATGCCCAGCCAACCATCGGTCGACTTGTCCAGCGCAACTTCCTGATCGTCTTCGATTTCGCTGAAGGTGTATTCAAGCAGGCCCTTCTCACCGGTCACACCCACCATGCCTTCATGCAAAATGAAAATTGGCGGCGCCTCTGGCTTGAAGAATCGGGTTGTGCGACCATAGTCCTGAAATGAGATTGCCCCCGCACCGCCATTGGTGATCGTGTCCTCAATGGTGAACATATAGCCGTCATCAATTGAGATTGTGCGATTAAAGGCCAGGCCGTTGTCGGCTGCATAGCTCAATGTCACGGGTGTACCGGGTGTCAATGTTGTGCCGGATTCCAGCGTCCAATTTGAATTTGGGCCAGGCGCTCCTTCAAATCCTGTATATCCGAACTCACCAAAATAGGCATTTTGAACACCCGCCGGCGTTAGCAGGTCAACAATCGGAGAGCTCTGATCCACATCGATATGGTAGTTTTTCAACGATAGATCATCGAACCGGGCGCCAGTCAGATTGATCGAGCCCTTCAGCAATTCAGTTTCGATCGCCACTCGGCCATCCGAAGCGACTGCGCCGGCGCGGTCTGAAGAACTGTCGCCGTTTTGCTCAACAATGCTGGATTGCGGAATGTCACTGGCCGCTGTGCCCGGCGTGACAGTTGCTGCGGGAATATCTCCAGCTTCAGCTTCTGTAGCCGGTGTCGCTTGTTCCAATTGTGCCTGTGATTCGATCTGCGCCTGGCGTTGCTCCTCAATACGAGGATTGACGTAGAAGAATTGCCACAAAGCCAGAATGCCAACTGAAAGGGCAATGGTCAGGAACAAATTGCGGTTATTTTCCATGGGTCCGAAATCCGGTTCTCTTGGCTATTGATGTGTCAGCTTTTAACTGACTTTTCGTCCAAACGCTTATGCGAACTCTCTATGAGCGCTCTTATGTCGCTGCGCAATGACTCAAATGGTGCATTCAGCGCATTTGGCTTGGAAATAAACACATAATCATGGTCGCATCGTAATTCATCGGTGCTCACGGAAATAATTGCTGCGCGCATGCGTCGCTTGATGCGGTTGCGCATAACAGCATTGCCGTTTTTCTTGGTGACAGTGAGGCCGATTCTCGGTTGAGCGCCCTGTGTCTGGGTGCGCACGGCTTCAATTCTCAGGTTTTTCGCATGCGCGCGTACGCCATTTCGCGCAGCCAGAAACGCCGCGCGATTTTGCATCATGTTCAGGCTTGTACGTGAAGTCTGCTTATTCCCGGTGAGTGCCATGCTTGCAAAGCTGCCCAGATCCGGCGCGCAGAACTTAAGCAGAGAGCTTTTTGCGGCCTTTTGCGCGGCGGCGTGCCAGCACATTGCGACCAGCGGCAGTTGCCATGCGCGAACGGAATCCGTGCCGACGGGCGCGAACCAGGCGAGATGGCTGAAAGGTACGTTTCGTAGACATGTCATTTTCACCGCACTGTGCGATGACCCTTGCAAACTGTTTTGTTTATGAGGCGTATTCTCGTCCGGTTCTGGCCCATAGTTGATAGCCGCCGGACAGCAAGCCCAATCGTGTGGGGCTTATGCTGTAGACGAGCCGAAATGTCAATGC
>JAHEJF010000356.1 GCA_024639025.1 Ahrensia sp.
CGGTGAGAGAGAGGGCAAATGACCCCACTGCAGGTCCAACATTATTGGCGACATCGTTCGCGCCAATATTCATCGCCATGTAGGCGCCGATGACCGCGGCCGCGACAAGCAGATAGGATTGTTCCACATGGGCAAAACTGCTGCCGGTAAAAACCATCACGATGACAATGAAGATGATAGCGGTGCCCAGTCGTCCGACTTCGGACCGACTGATGCTGGTCGCCCTTTCAATTTTCAAGTATTCTTTGATTTGCATAGACCCCTCCCTGGCCACCTGCGTCAGGCAGGCACACACCGCACGATTTATTGTTCGGTATTGTTCGGAGTTTATCGGCTTAAAGCGACCACGGCATTGCGATGGATCAATAAACCCAGAAATGTCCGGGGCAGTGTGGATTCAATCAGCAATCACACCGTTTTCAACATGCCGCCATCGACATGATAGGTTGAACCGACGGAATAGGACGCGCGTGGGCTGCAAAGAAAAACACAAAAATCGGCCAGTTCCTCAACACTTCCAAATCGCTTGATATCGGCGTGTTCGTCCGCGACTTCCTGCAAATATTGCTCCCACTCATCTCCACGCAGTTCGCGGGCAGTATTTTCCCAGTCGGGGGTGCGGATCAGTCCGGGATTGACAGTGTTGACGTGTATGTTGCGCTTGATCATTTCTGAAGAAAGGCATTTAGCAAACATCAAAAGCGCAGCCTTGGTTGTATTGTAGATCGGCTCATACCAGAGCGGTTGAACCGCGCAAATCGAGGCATTCATCAGCATGGCGCCTCCCCCCTTGGCCTCCATTTGATCGGCCAAGCCGCGTGACAACCGAACAGCGGCCATTACATGCAGGGTCCAGAAATCCATCCACTTTTCATCTGGCGCTTCCGCAACAGTCTCGTTTGAACCGGTTCCGGCATTTGAGACAAATATGTCGGCGCCGCCGGACCGAGCGGCTGCGTCAATTATGCTCTGGCAGCCCGCAGCGGTTGAAACGTCTGCAACAACCGGGACAGCAAGCACACCGAATTCGTTAGCGATCTGCTTAGAGACAGCCTCGACGGCTGGCGCGTTGCGGGCATTGATCAAAACATTTGCACCTTCACGGGCGAATGCTCTGGCCATGCCCAGGCCAATCCCTTTGGAGCTTCCCGTGATAACCGCGAGCTTGCCTTTGAGTTCCAAATCCATCTCATTCTCCTTCTTGAAGCGCATGCGAAGACAAAGTGCTGTGCCAACAATATCTGACAGGCGAGCTTCGGTGCATGACTGGCATTGATACCATTTTCATCCGGCAAATCCTCAAATTTCGGGATCGAAAGAGGGAAGCAGCATGCAGCACCTCTGCTTGGCGGATGATCTCAGAAAACATTTTGGGTGCTGTGTTGCTGATGTTTTGCCACTACTTTTCAGAAAGCTTGTTGAGCCGTGCCAGCAGTGATGACGTATCCCATCGGTTGCCGCCCATCTTCTGCACATCGCCATAATATTGATCGATCAGGGCGGTGCCCGGCAGACCAGCGCCGTTGCTTTGTGCTTCGGCCAGGCAAATGGCCAAGTCCTTGCGCATCCAGTCAACCGCAAACCCATGGTCGTACTTGCCATCATTCATGGTCTTGTGACGATTTTCCATCTGCCAGGAACCGGCGGCACCCTTTGAGATGACCTCAACCACCGCCTCGACATCCAGCCCGGCTTTCTGGGCAAAATGAATGCCTTCCGACAGGCCCTGCACCAGGCCGGCAATACAAATCTGGTTGACCATTTTGGTCAGTTGACCGGCGCCAACCGGTCCCATCAATCCGACCATTTTCGAGTAGGCTTCCATGATGGGTTTGGCCTTGTTGAATGTTGTCTTGGCGCCGCCCACCATGACAGTCAGTGCACCGTTTTCAGCCCCTGCCTGGCCACCGGAAACAGGTGCATCGAGAAAACCAAAACCGCCTTTGCGCGCTTGTTTTGCAAGTTCACGCGCAACTTCGGCGGATGCGGTGGTGTTGTCGATAAAGATTGCACCCTTGTGCATGGCGCCAAAGGCACCGTTCTTGCCGATGGTCACGGATCGCAGATCATCATCATTGCCAACACAACAAAAGACAAAATCTGCCGATTTGGCAGCACCTGCAGGCGTGGCAGCGGATTTTCCCCTGAACTGTTTTGCCCACTTTTTTGCCTTGGCTGATGTTCGATTATAGACGGTTACATCGTGGCCCGCCCTGGCCAGATGTCCCGCCATCGGATAACCCATCACGCCAAGCCCGATGAATGATACTTTCGCCATTTGTTGATCCAGTCATTTGTCTAGAGTTGATCGCCCGGTGTCTCACCGGCAAAGAACGCATCCAAATTGTCCAATGCACGAAAACCCATGGCGTCGCGGGTTTTACCTGTTGCGCTTCCGATATGTGGCAACATGAAAATGTTTTCGAAAGCGGCAAACTCCTGATTACCACCCGGTTCAGTGATGAAGCAGTCCAAGCCCGCCGCAGCGAGTTTGCCGTTTTGAATTGCGGCAATCAATGCGGCCTCATCGACCAATGCGCCACGTGCGGTGTTGACGATAATTGAACTATCGGGCATCAGCGCGAACCGCTCGGCATTCATCATGCCTTTTGTTTCTGGCGTTGCAGGGCAGTGTAGCGAGAGAAAGTCGCACATCGGCAACAAGCTATCTATGGAGTTGTGGTACTGCGCACCAAAATCAAGATCTGGCGCGAGCGGTTTACGGTTGTAGTAGTGTACCTGCATATCAAATCCGCGCGCCCGCTTTGCCATAACCTGGCCCACACGACCCATGCCAATAATACCCAATCGCGCTCCTGAAATCTGCTTGCCAACCATGAATGCTGGGCTCCAGAAATCCCACGCGCCACTACGCACAATTCTGTCGCCTTCGACCGCGCGGCGGGCCGCGCCCAAGAGCAGAAGCATTGCGATTTCAGCTGTCGCATCGGACAATACGTCAGGTGTATTGGTCACCACGATTCCGCGATCGCGCAAAGCTGGCAGGTCGCAGTGATCGACGCCCACGGAGTGGTTGGCAATAATCTTCAGGCGTTGATCAAGTTGCGCAGCGACTTGTGCACTAAAAGTCTCCGAGTGACAGGGCAAGATTGCGTCAACCTTGGCGCTCATATCGATGATCTCTTGAGCGGTATGCAAACCATCATTCATATCAATGATGACTTCATAGTCGCGGTGCGCGCGTTCCAAAGTTGCATCGGACAGGCGCCTGGTGATCCAGAGAGCAGGTTTCTTCGTCATTATTCGGGCTTCT
>JAHEJF010000357.1 GCA_024639025.1 Ahrensia sp.
CAGCCTCCCGCATGTTCAAGTCCAACTCCTCGTTTGAAAGCATAAGTTGAACATTGATGTCTGGATATAGTTCCAGAAATTCCTGGACGCGATAGGTCAGCCAACCGGCACCGAAACCTACGGTTGTGGTGATACGCAGATGACCGCTCGGCCGGTCTTTTGTTTCCGTTAGTTCAGCTTTGACCGATTCCAGCTTGAGAAACACTTCATGCGCTGTTGCGTAAAGCATTTCGCCCTGTTCGGTCAGAACAAGGCCGCGCGCATGCCGGTTAAACAAAGGCGTGCCGATTTCATGCTCCAAGGCTGATATCTGCCGACTGACCGCGGATTGCGAAATGTGCAACGTCTCACCGGCATGTGTGAAGGAGCCAGCTTGTGCTGCAGCGTGAAATACGCGCAATTTGTCCCAATCTAGCGGCAAATTCGTTCCAATCTACTCAGCTGCTTGCAGTTGATGTTCCTGCGCGGCGAGATATTTCTCCGCTTCCAGTGCTGCCATACAACCCATACCAGCTGCAGTGACTGCCTGGCGGTAGATGTCGTCTGTTACATCGCCCGCGGCATAGACGCCTTCGATTGATGTGGCCGTGCTGTCCGGAGCTGTCCAAAGATAATTGTTGGGCTTCTGCTCAAGTTTGCCCTCAAACAGCGAAACCGCCGGTGCATGACCGATCGCAACAAACACGCCATGGGTCGGCAAGTCGGTAATATCGCCCGTTTTTCTGTTTTTGAGTTTGACCCCGGTCACAGACGCAGGCAGTGCAGGATTACTCTTTTCGCCATAGATTTCAGAAAGTTCGCTGTCCCAGGCAAATTCGACATTGGCTTTTTTCATCAACCGTTCCTGCAGGATCTTCTCGGCCCGCAATTCGTCACGGCGATGGACCAAGGTGACCTTCGAAGCCAGGTTTGAGAGGTATAGCGCTTCCTCAACCGCAGTGTTGCCACCACCGATGACGACCACCTCTTTGCCGCGATAAAAGAAGCCGTCACATGTAGCACAGGCCGAAACGCCAAAGCCCATGTAGGTTTGCTCGCTTTCAAGACCCAGCCATTTGGCTTGCGCGCCTGTGCAAACGATCAGCGTGTCGCCTGTATAAACGGTTCCGCTATCGCCAATTGCCTTGAAGGGTCGGACATCCAGGTCAACCTCAGTGATGATATCCTGCTCGATTTGCGTGCCCACATTCTCGGCTTGCTGGCGCATCTGGTCCATCATCCATGGACCTTCGACTGCTTCGGCGTAGCCGGGATAGTTTTCAACCTCGGTGGTGATCATCAATTGGCCGCCTTGCTGCAGGCCTGCGACCATAACAGGCTTGAGCATCGCCCTGGCGGCGTAAATCGCAGCTGTATAGCCGGCGGGACCGGATCCAATAATGAGAACAGGCGTGTGTATTGTATTTGCAGCGGACATTGTCGTTACCGAATTTGGAGTTTCAATTTTGGCCTAATATCTGCACTCAGTTCACCATTTGCAATGCTTGCCTGATCCTTTACCCAGTTAACCTATGCAGTGTGAGATTTGCGCAACGTGTCTGTGCACTTGTTGGCTTTTTGCATACGATGGATTGGTTGCAGGCTGCATTTCATGTAAGGCCCTGATGTAACCAATATCTGATATGTAGAACTTTCAAGGCATCGATCTTGGAAAGAGTACAGGGAAACAATGGGACTCAAACGCTATTTTCAGCGAGTCGTGCTGGGTAAAGATGACGGTGTCATCAAGCGGCCAATCGAACAACGCGCAGAACTTGATGAGAACTATTATCAGGGGCTTCACGACAAGCACTCCGCCTATCAAGCCAATAACTGGCTGCTCGACGAGCCAGATCTGATGCAGATTATCGGTGGCAAGACTGTCATGGAACTGGGCTGTGGCAACGGCCGCTTTACGCAAATTGCAGGTCAGACAGCCAAACATGTCTATGGTCTGGACTGGGCCCGCAGCCAGTTGTTTGATGATAGCGCTGACAATGTGGAATTCATGCAGGCAGATGCGCTCAAAGCGCAGTTTCCAAAAGTCGATGTTGCCTGTTCAGGTGATGTGCTGGAGCATTTCAAACCGGAGGATGTGCCCGGACTGCTCGCAAAGCTGCATGACTGCGCATCAGTCAATTTCCACGTGATTGCCTGTTACGATGACAAGCACAGCCATCTGACTGTTGAACCAAAAGAGTGGTGGCTGGCTCAGTTCCAGAAGCTTGATCCCGCATACAGATTACTTAATGCTGGTTCAGAGAAGCGCCAGGTCGCAATTGTGAGCAATTGGGCTGGATGAGGCGGCGGCCTCCTACCTTTGAAACTGAAACCTTTGCTCAGATTGGGTCCAGAAGGTATTTCTGGAGCTAGAGCGTTTCAGGCTTCAACTGAAACGCTGGCACGGATTTGGGCATTGAAAACATTGGATAAATCCGGGTTCCGCGATTCCATCAAAGGCTGACAGAGTCTGCGTGCCGACCTTACACCAAACACACTTTGATCTAATCAAAGTCGATTACACCGGTTTTGGTTCCGCGCGTCGAATCAAACAATTTTCCAACCAGTAGAGTCCAGCGCTTGCCAACAGAATGCTCTAACTTGACGCGTTTCTGAGCCCACCCCTTGCGATTGAGGCGACGCGCTTCTGCAATCAGGCTTTTATGCTTGGCTTGCCTTCCAGTCATGCGTTGCAAAATATCTTCCTGGACAAATGGCGCCGGAACAGCCTGCAGGACCGGTTCGCTCTGAGCCTGGTTTTGTGGTGGTGGCGTAAAGAGAAATATGTCGGGCGCCTGGTTCAAGTCCGTGCTTGCCGCCAATGCGCGCTCGGCAGTGTCGCGATGCAGCACATAAGCAGCTGATCCATGATGCAGCCGACTTTGCTCGTGCAGCCCATAAGTGCCGACCTGATGAACGGGCTTCTCATCCACCACCGTGACTCGGCCGAAGGTCTCAAGATGTATCGCTGAGCGCGTGTGGCTTTCAGGTATCCATGAAGCATCGCGGAGAAACTGCTCGGCGCCCTTACCAAACAAGATGTCATCTTCCATGACGAATGCATGGGTCTGATCGCTCTCCACCAGCATTTCCCAGCACCGGCGGTGTGTCATGAAAGCGCCGATTGAGCCCGGATCCTTGCCAAACAATGGGCTGGCGCGATGAATGTTCTCGACAAACCCCGGTTCGAAGTCCTTGCAGTCGAAAGCTGACACGCGGGTCCATTCCAGATCCAGGGCTGACAGTTGCTCTTGCACGAAGGCGAGGCGATCCTCAGCGCGGTCAAGATTTATC
>JAHEJF010000358.1 GCA_024639025.1 Ahrensia sp.
TCAGGGCGGATTTGATCGCATCGCGAAAGAGTGGGTGGTCATCCGCAATTAGGATTGTTGTTTTCATTGAGAGCCTATTTGGATCAAATATTGGGACTCGCATTATGACCGTGCGTTCTTGAAAAGGTCAAGGCACCGCCATGTTCAGCCACACACTCAAGCGGGCTTTGCTCCCAGCCGACGCGCCATCTCAGGCAATCTGTAGCAAAACCAAATACATACCCATACATTGCCCAGAAACGGTATCGGCATGATCCAGAATGCGGCGCGCCAATTGCGTTCAAACAGAAAAATGACAATCGCAATCAGCAGGAATCCAAAGTACAAATCAAAGAGCGTTGTAATGCCCCACGGGTCCGTGGTCAGCCAATGAGCTGCTGCCGAGAAGTCTCCACTGGTGATTGACCAATAGATAATTCCAGCAAACAGGATGCCGATGAATGCAATAAGGCCGCGCAAGAGTGTCATGGCTGTGTCTCCTTTGCGCGAAGACATAAGGCATTTCGGCCCGAAAACCAGAATTTCTGTATTAGCAGACCTGTCGAAGGCTATTCAGAGAAGATTGCGGACCTTGTTGCAATAGCGCTGGGATATGGGGTTCATACGCTTTGCACCGTGGCCGGCATTGTATTTCAAAATGGTGCCGCAGGTGCTGCCATTGCCCAATTTATGGGCTTGGCCCAGATAGCGCATCCCATATTTAATGTTTGTTTCTGGATCATAGAGGCCTTGGCGCGAACCGCTATAGCCGACCATACGTGCAGTTGCCATGCGCAGTTGCATCAGTCCCACTTCACCTGCCGCGCCGGTTACATGGGGACGATAGGTGCTTTCGGAATAGACAACCGCATGGGCCAGATTGAGCGGCACGCCGTTTTCGGCGGCATAGTGGGCAATCAGAGAGTGGAAGGGTTTCTCAGATTTTTTGACCGTTTTGGGTTCAGGGGCCAAGGCTGTTTCCACTTTTGACTTCTGAGGGAAAAGCGCAGCGCAGCCACTCAAAAGAAACGAACACAGCACGGGCACTATGACTGAGACGAAACCAATACGCATCACAATATTCCAAGAAATAAACTATGCGCGCCGATCTAATACAAGTGCAGTAAATGTCTACTCACGTTGCGAATCAGTTCGTTACAATGGAAAAGCTAGTATATTGCTTTAGTATTAGAGTAAGGCGCGCTTTGACGTGATCACTGCACTTGGATCTGAACCAGCCAAGTAGTGCCAAGTTTGGTTCCAGCGTTTTGATTATGGGCCGAGCCTAGCTTAACGCCTTGAGCAGACGATGCAGCGTGTCGATTGTTGATACATCTGCCACACCATCAATTTTGACCTGTCTGAAATGGCGCTGGAATGCTTCAACCACCCCTTTGGTCGCTTCATCAAATTTTCCACTGACATCGATTTCATAACCATACAGGCTTAACATGGCCTGCAGCGCTTCGATGGGTTGACCGGTTTCGCCCAGACAAAAATAGCGTCCGCCGGAGATGGGCGAAGGTTCGACCCAATGACCGACTCCCGCCTGAGCCAGCATCTGCCAGTCAAACTTCTCGCCGGGATCGACCTTTCGAACAGGTGCAACATCCGAGTGCGCCAGCACACGTTCGGGGGCAATGGCATGCCTGGCAACGACGGATTGGCAAAGGGTGATGACGGATTGCATTTGCTCTTGCGGGAAGTCCGGCATGCCGAATTCATGACCACCATTGACGATCTCGATGCCGATCGAATGTGAATTAATATCGGTCAAACCGGCCCAGCAACTCTTGCCTGCATGCCAGGCGCGATCGGCTTCACGTACCATCTGCACGATATGGCCATCCTCGTGCACGATATAGTGGCTGGATACCTGACTATGCTCATCGCACAACCAGTCCTGCGCCGCCTGTCCGGTTTTCATGCCCGTGTAGTGCAACAACAGCATATCGATCGGTGCACCATTTCTGCGTTCACCAAAGTTCGGCGATGGACAAAGCTCTGCGCCCGCGTGATCGGGCTCAAAAAGGGCAGTCATACGCTCTTCAACTCTGGCTCAACCACAGCCCAAGCTGCGTTGATCGCGGCCATTCTGTCATCTGCAATCCTGATAAACTCCAGAGGCAGACCTCGCGCCGCAAGCGTATCGGGGTGATGTTCTCGCACCAGATCGAGATATGTCTTGCGTGCAATTTCGTAGGATGTGTCTTCTTCAATGCCCAAAATCCGATAGGGATCGGCTGCGCCCTTGTCGACATGGCGTGAGAGAATGCGGTCGAATTCGTCGTCAGAAATTTTGAAGATGAACGCGACACTGCGCAAGAATTCCAATTCCTGCGAATGCATCAAATCATCGGCTTTGGCGATGTGAAACAGACCATCGATAATATCGCGCAGAATCGGACAATTGTTCTGGCCAGTGCTGCACAAGCCGGCCAATTGACTTGCATAGGTCTCGTAACCGGCAACATCCTGCTTTGCGAGGTTGAACAGCATCGAAACCTGCTTGGCATCCTCATCCGGAATATCGAAAATTTCTTGAAACGCGCTGACTTCAACCGGTGTGACCACACCATCGGCCTTGGCCATTTTTGCCGACAGAGCAATCATGGCGACCGAAAACGCAACCCGGCGTCTGGTTTCCGGATCGCCTTCAAAAACAGTGCGCACAGCTTCAACCAGGCCAACGATCGCGCTGCCTGCCGTATCGGCTACAAAGTCTGTAATGCGCACCCAGATGGACATGTAAATTCCCGACTCAGATTTCTTCCATAGATCATCAGCGCGGCTGCGTTAAGTTAAAGTTTATTCAGAATACTGGGCGCGCTATCGAGATCGGCCATCAGATGGGTTGACCGCTCTGCTGCGGCTTCGCCGGCCACCTCGCGAGCGGCCGGCATCTGATTTGATCGAGCGCTGCATTGCACGGCATGAAAGCTTGCCGCATGTTCGCCATTGCCGGTTTTTGATAGGGAGCAAAAATGACAAAGCGCTGGGATTTCTGGATCGACCGCGGGGGAACATTTACCGATGTCATCGGGGTCGCACCCGATGGGGCTTTGCATAGTCGGAAGCTGCTTTCGGAAAATTTTGAGGTGTACAAGGATGCCGCAGTTCAAGGCATCCGGGATTTGCTCAATGTTGCCAAGGACTCCGCTTCACCCAGTGATCAAATCGGAACTGTGCGGATGGGCACGACCGTCGCAACCAACGCGCTACTCGAGCGCAAGGGCGACCGGACTTTGCTGCTTATTACCAAGGGGTTTGCCGATGCGCTTC
>JAHEJF010000359.1 GCA_024639025.1 Ahrensia sp.
CGATCCACTTGCCATGATAATCAGCACGCGCGAGATCCTTGGCACGACCATCTTGGGCCTCGCCGCACCAGTGGGTGAGTGTGAGCAATCCGCCGGGCGATTTGTCATCAATTTCAAATCGCAACCACGAAACAGGTGCATCCATGCTGGCTTTGTTGCCAAATGCCTCGATGATTTTTGCGCAGGATTGCTGTTCTTCATCAGGCATGTATTGCCACATGATGGTGTGCATGATCAGCGCATGCTTGCCTGGTTGCGGTGCTTCGAGCACCTCCGCCAGCCAGTCGCTTGCGCCGGCTTTCGTAACCTGTTGCGGGTTTGTCTGCGCGATGGCCAATGCGCCCTTTAGCCGCTCCAGCCGCTCGCTCTGATCAGGCCAGACATAGGAGGTGAGCCGCTGGCGCTCCTCTTCGGTATCAATTTTGACAGGCGCAATATCGCAGCCTTGCGCCATTTCGATCTCGATGCTGCCACTCTTTTTGTCTGGTGGATTGCCGCGCCATTCGCAGTTCAATTGCACCGGTGCGTTTGTGTTGCCCCATCGCCAGTCCGCATAATCATAGGAAAAATGCGCCAGACCCTGATTGAGGCCGGCGCTCGCGCCCAGCTCATACAGTTGGAAGGGCAATCCTTGACGTCGCGCCAAGCCAAGAATGGCAGGCAACAGGATCGCCGACCGGCCAACTTCGTTGGTTTGGGGCGGTGAATCCATATAATTGTCGATAAACGCCGCGTGACGAACGACTGCGCCACAAACCGCAGCAAAAAGCGCGTGTTCATCAAGCGGGTGAGGCGGGTATTGCGCAGCGAGATCATGATCTCTTTGGTCAAGGACCAATCGGTGCAACGCCGCTGCAAAGCGCAATTGCAGCACGTCGCCTGCCAGTGTCCCGGTGCGCACCCAATTGGCAATGCGATCATGAACACGGCCCTCGGGTAGACCCCGGTCCGCAATCGACCGACAGATAGAGGCGGTCAGGGCCGAGCCCATGCTGCTGCAGTGGCGCACCTGCTCTTCGAACTGGCGGGCAATGTCAGCCGGCAGGGTTTTGAGATTATCGAATGGATCGCCCAGCTTAGCCGGCCGCTTTAACGGCAACGCCTGCATTGCTTAGATGTGACTGTAATTCGCCGGCCTGGAACATCTCGCGCACAATATCGCATCCGCCCACAAACTCGCCTTTGACGTAGAGTTGGGGAACAGTAGGCCAATCGGAATAATCCTTGATGCCCTGGCGCAGATCATCATCGGTCAGAACATTCATGCCTTTGTAATCCACACCCAGATAGTCCAGGATTTGCACAACCTGGCCAGAAAATCCGCATTGCGGAAAGTCGGGAGTGCCTTTCATGAAAAGCACAACGTCGTTGCTTTTAACCTCATTATCGATGAATTCGTTCATGCTCATGGCATTGTCCTGCTCATTCAGTTTCTGAAAGCTGTACTTAGTTCAGCTGCTTGGCGATTTCCAGTCGTATGGGGCAATTTGGCCGATCTGCCAAGTGACCTAATCAAGTGACCTAATCAGGTGCGCTTGTCTGCAGCGCCAGCGCATGCAGCACGCCACCCATATTGCCTTGCAGCGCAGCATAGACGAGTTGATGCTGTTTGACGCGGCTCAGACCGCGAAAGCTCTCTGAAACAACCTCTGCAGCATAATGATCGCCATCGCCGGCAAGATCGCGGATGGTGATATCCGCATCGGGAATTGCATCCTTGATCATCTTTTCGATGTCTTTGGCGTTCATCGACATTGTCAGAATTCCTCAGTTGGGCCCATACGATTCATTTGGTGATGCTAGTGCATTTTTCAACCAGATAGAAGCGGTTTTGTCTCCGATTGAAACTTCTGCACACAGGCAGATTCAGCGCATTTGTGCAACCAAACAGTACTTCATCGAACTATGGCACCTGATCGTCTCGCATAAAGAATCCGGTCAGAATACTGGTCAGAAGGAGTAGAAAATAAGACGCAAATTCAATCACTTCCTCAGCGACATACAGATGAATATTTTCCAGATGTTGCCCGGCCACAGCCAGGGCCAGAATGATCGCCACAGGCCAGCTCATGCGTGGATGAAGGATCACTGCTGTTTGCGTGGTGCGTCGCCAAACACAATAGGCAAAAAATAAAAGGAACACGACAATCGCGGCTATGGTGATGCCCGGTTGCAGCACCGTGCCCGCACAATCAAGCGTCAGGCGATAGGGCTCCGCGCAAAACTCGGTTTCCCTGGAAAGTATGCCGATTGATGCGCACAGCAGGAAGAATTGAGGGAAAACGATGCCAAAAACCCGTCGTCGATAGATGGTCCATGCGCATATGATTGCTGCAAGAAGCAGCATTAATCTTTGATATTGCTCGGTAAAACTTTGTTCGCCGAATTCAGTTTTAAATTGCTTGGGGTCTGAAACGACTTGCAATATGACGACCGCCACCAAGAGTGCCAGCGCGACGACGATGAACAACTTGGGAAAGGGCCAACGATAGTGCTTGGCCTTGAGGGCAATTTGGAGCGCTTTGACGAAACGGTCCAATGGTCAGCCTTCCATATAGGTCGGGAACCACGCATCATGGGCTGATTTCATGGCAGAGACTTCGACTTCTAAGTGAGCAGAGCCGCGAAAGTCCAGCTTTGTGCCAGTGACGGATCCCAGAACGTTAAATGGCACACCGGCATCGGCGGCATTGGCCTGCAAGAAATTAGCCAGGTCGACGGGCACCGTGATCACGTACCGGGCCTGATCTTCGCCAAACAATTGCGCATGCATCGGCAAATCACCGCTGATATCTATGCTCATGCCTTTGCCAGAAGCAATGCACATCTCTGCCAGCGCAATAGCCAGGCCACCGTCAGATACATCATGGCAGGCGGTGATCTGGCCGTTACGAATGGCAGAACGGACAAAATCGCCGTTGCGTTTTTCAGCCTTCAGATCAACGGGCGGTGGAGGGCCATCACTGCGATCAAGTATTTCCTCGCAATAGACCGATTGACCCAAATGGGTTCCGTTGCCGCCGAGCAAAATGATGATATCGCCATCATTCATCGCATTGATCTGCGCCATTTGTGACCAGTTCGGCAACAGTCCAACACCGGCAATGGTGGGTGTTGGCAAGATCGCCTCTCCGAATGTTTCGTTGTAGAGCGACACATTGCCCGACACGATGGGGAAATTGAGCGCGCTGCACGCTTCGCCGATACCTTCTATGGCTTTGACAAACTGGCCCATGATTTCCGGGCGCTCCGGATT